>DASZRO010000092.1 GCA_035550055.1 Mycobacteriales bacterium
GCGCGCCAGCGCCTTGGTAGTTCGATTCATCGGGGTCCTTTCATGACCTCGTTCGGCGGAGTCCGGCCCGCCGGGTGGACTGGAGCGGGAGCTCGACGCTCCCGAACCTGCTTGTTGCGATGTGCTCCCAGCTCGTCAGAACCTCACGAGGAGGCCCCTCCAGACGTAGTGAACGAACGAGCAGCCGCTCGGTCGTCCTCAGACATTCCGGATATTTCTAACACGCCAGGCAAGGCCGCCTGGCTCCCGGGCGACTGCCCGGAGCTCGTGTCGCCCGTCGCCGGCCGCGGCGTCGAGGCTGATCCACCGATCGGCAGGCATCCGCCGGCAGCCACCGCCAGCGAGCCGGCCGGACAGCTCGGCGCTCCGGCGACGGGGGAAGCCGGCGCCGGCGGCGGCGTCGTGCTGAGCGAGACCGTCTCCGACACCACCTGCGAGAGGTCCGCCGTCAGCACCAGGTGCGCGGTCATCGAGGTCATCGGGAACGCGTTGGTCGCCAAGTTCGGCTGGGTGTTGGTCACCACGCTCACGGCCAGGCTGCCGTCGGGCTGGGTGGTCACCGACGACGAGGTCGAGGTCACCGTGGGCGTTTCGACCGCATTTCCGACCACGAATGCCGGAACGACCGAAACCGAGTCGCCCTGCTGCGGCGAGGTCGCGACGGTCTGCGCCAGTTGGAAGGTGCCCTCGCTCGTCGGTGCGATGAAGCTGGAGGCGGACGTCGTCGTGGTGCCGTCGTCGCTGCTGATCGTGCCGCTGAGCACCTGCGGGGCGCCCCGCACCTCGAGTGGCCCGCTCAGCTCGAAATGACCTCGCGACGCGCCGAACGTGCCGGACACCGGCTGGCGCGGCGCGTTGTGGAGCGGGCTCTGCTGCACCGGCACGATCGACTGGGCCGACGTCGGCGCGACTGATCCGCTGGACGCGGGCCGGTCGGCGCCGCCGGAATGCCTCGGCGCGTCGGCGCTCGCCGGGCTCGGGTGGGCCCGGTGGCCGTGCGCGACCTGCGCCGAGCCGCCGGCGGCCGGCTGGCCGCGGTCGACCGCGCCGGACGGCGTCGACACGACCGGCGTACGACCTTCGAGGGTGCGCATCCCGAACGCGGCGACGACCGCGCCGACGACGAGCACGATGAACACATTCGCGCCGCGCATCAGCGCTTCGCCGGCGCGCCGGTTTGCGATCGAGGCGATCTCACCTGCGGTGAGGTCGACGCCGGGCTCGACCGACGTACCGACCAGCAGGCGGCGCAGCGCCCGGCGAGCCCGGAACAGCAGGTGCTTGACGCTGTCCTCGGGGATGTCGAGCTCGGCGGCGATCTGCGGGAGCGGCTTCTCCTCGATCTCGCGCTTGACCAGCGCCGCGCGGTGCAGCGGGGAGAGCCGGGCGAGCGCTTCGCGCACGATCGCGGCGTCCTCGGCGCGCAGCACCGGGTCGTTGTCGCTGTCGTCGTTGGCCAGCTCGCCGACCGGCGCGGCCTCCAAGTTGACGAGCGTGGGGCGGCGGCGGTCGGCGCGGTAGCGGTCGATGCAGAGGTTGGTGAGGGTACGACGGGCGAACGCGATCGCCTGGAGCTCGGTCTCGATCTCACCGATCGCGAGGAACAGCCGCAGGAAGGTCTCCTGGACCACCTCGTCGACGTCGCGCTGGTCGCGCAGGAAGCGGCGCGCGTGAGCGGCCATCCCGCTGCGGTGGCGCACGTAGAGGCTCGACACGTCGGTCGCCGAGGTCAGCGGACGGTCGGGCTGCGCCTCCGGCAGATCGGCGAGCACGTCGCCGATGACCGCCTCGTCGACCGCGGCGGCGAGATCGCCGTCGGGCGCATCGCGGGTCTGCGGGACCTCGGGCGGCAGTGGCGCGACGGTGCCGGCTAGTTCAGGACCGTCAGGTCCCGACTCGCCGTCCACGCTCCCCACGCTCACCCGGCGTCGCCCTTTCGATCCCGTTCCCGCACGATCTCGTGTGCGCGCGTCCGCGCAAGCCTAACCGTCGCACTTGTCTTCAACGCTGGGCCGGATTCCCGGTCGCCGCGAACTGCGAAGATTTCGTGCGAACTACCCGTTCCGCCACAAACCGGGCATTCGTACGGCGCGCCCGGCCCTTGCTCGTACCTGTATCCAAAAGACGCGCCTCGCGGCCGTTTCGTTGCCTGCCCGCCGGCCTCGAGACCAGGTCGCGAGATGATGACCGCGCCCTAGCTGCGCCCTCGACAACCGGGAGAGCGGATGACCGACGAAGTGCGTTACGAAACCGCCGGCGCGGTGGCCACGATCACCCTCGACCGGACCGCGGCGCTCAACGCGCTCACCGTCGAGGTCAAGCTCGGGCTGCTCGCCGCCCTGCGGCGCGCCGCCGACGATCCCGCGGTCCGCGCCGTGGTGCTGACCGGAGCCGGCCGGGCGTTCTGCGTCGGGCAAGACCTCCGTGAGCACGTCGCCGGGCTCGAAGCGGGCGAGCGGGACCTGCCGACCGTCACCGACCACTACAACCCGATCGTCGAGGCGATCGCCACCCTGCCCAAGCCGGTGATCGCCGCGGTCAACGGCGCCGCCGCGGGCGCGGGCGCCGCGCTGGCGTTCGCATGTGACATCCGCATCGCCGCCAGCGACGCCTCCTTCCTGATGGCGTTCGCCCGGGTGGGACTCGGCCCGGACAGCGGGGCGTCCTGGACGCTGCAACGGCTGGTCGGCGCCGGGCGGGCGACTGCAATGCTCATGCTCGCCGAACCGGTCGCCGCCGCGCAGGCACTCGAGATGGGCCTGGTCAGCGTGGTGGTGGCCCCCGAGGACCTGCTGACGACGGCCGGCGAGCTCGCCGCCCGCCTCGCCGCCGGTCCCACGGTCGCCTATGCGGCCATCAAGGAGACTCAGGCCTTCGCGGCGTCTCACTCTCTAGTGGAGAGTTTGGCTAAAGAGGCCGAAACCCAGGCACGCTGCGGCCACACCGCGGACCACCTCGCGGCGGTCGAGGCCTTCCTCGCCAAGCAGCCGGCGACCTTCACCGGTCAGTAGCCGCGCCGCTAGCGGGCGAGGCAACCGGCCAGGTGGTCGTTGACGATCCCGGTCGCCTGCATCAAGGCGTACGCCGTCGTCGGTCCGACGAAGCGCACGCCGTGCGCCTTGAGCGCCTTCGCCAGTGCGGCCGACTCCGGCGAGGTGGCCGGGACGTCGTCGAGGGTCCTCGGGGCGCGTCGGCGGCCGGTCGGCGCGAAGCCGTGGACGAACGAGAGCAGCCCGCCGGGCAAGTCTGCGACGGCGGCGGCGTTGGAGATCGTGGCCTCGATCTTCATCCGGTTGCGGACGATGCCTGGGTCGGCGAGCAAGCGCCGGACGTCTGCGTCGTCGAAGGCGGCCACGGCGGGGATCGAGAAGCAGGCGAAGGCCGCCCGGAACCCAGGGCGCTTGCGCAGGATGATCAGCCAGGACAGCCCCGACTGGAAGCCTTCGAGCGACATCCGTTCGAACATCGCATCGTCGCTGGCGAGCGGGCGTCCCCACTCCTCGTCGTGGTAGGCCACGTAGTCGGGGGCTGACACCGCCCACGGGCAGCGGCGACGGCCGTCAGCGCCGGTGACCGGGCCGCGGGCGATCACGCTCAGCCTTCGCCGTCGGCGACCTCGGCGGGCTCGCCGTCGGCCACCTCGGCGGGGTCGTCCGGCTGCGCGGGGTCGTCCGGCTGCGCGGGGTCGTCCGGCGGCGCGGGGTCGTCCGGCTGCGCGAGGTCGATTGGCTCGGCGACCCCGCGTGGAGCGGCCGGGCCGGACGGCGCGGGGGCGGCCGCCGCAGGGATGTCCAACCCCTCCGCCTGGGCGAGCGAGGCGTGGATGCGGGCGAGCGCGGCGTCGACGTCGTCCATCCGGTAGCCGCGCAGCCCGATCCGGAACCGCAGCTTGGGGATGTCGGCCGCGCCGATCGGGCCGTCGGGCAGGCCGGCGTCGAGGCGGTCGACCGGCTCCTCGGACATCGGCTGCTCGGCTGCCGCCAGCATCACCGCGACCGCGGTCAGCACAGCGATACCGATGACCACGGCCACGATGACGCCCACCCCGAGATCGTCTCATCCGGCCGCGACGCCGCGATGGCCGTCTGACGGTCCTAGAAAGTTCTCAGACGGCCATCGGAGCCGGGTCACCCCCGACGGCAGCCCGCGCCCGGCGTACCTCGCGTGGCAGCGCTCCACCTGCGCCACCACCTCGCGCGGGTGTTCGCGCAGCCGCCGCGGCGGGTTGTGGAGCACGATCAGGCCACTGGTGGTCAGCGCGTCGTGGCGTTCCTGCAGATCCTCGAACAGGTCCTCGCGGGCGTGGGCGCTACGCCCGTTGGTCTCGTGGACCACGCCGGAGTCGGCGATGAGCGCGTCCACGCAGACCACGCGCCCACATGCCAGGCGCAGCCAGACGTTGTACTCGACCTGCGGCAGCACCGCGCTCGCGTCGGCGAGGCGCCGGAAGTCCGCCTCAGGCACCGAGCGGATGCCACTCGCCAGCGCAGCGAGCGCCTGATCCCCGAACCGGCTGTTGCGAGGCGGCCCTTGCACGTGGGCACGGCAGAGGTCGTCGACGGTGGTGACCCGCCGCTGGACGGCGTCACTGAACGCCGCGAGCACGAGCCTGCTCTGACGCATCCGCCGCGTCGCGGCGACCACGGCCGTCGCGGGCTCGACGTAGCGGATCACGCCGGTGGAGACCACGTCGAAGGGGGCCAGCGTGCGGCGCACCACCACGAACCCGCGGCTGCGGACCGGCTCGCCGTACGGCACCACGACCTGGACTCGCTCCTGGTCGACCGCGACCGCCTGCACCCCGTGGAAGCGGCAGGCATCCGCACCGTCGATCGCACTCGCCGGCCCCGCGAAGAGCACAGCCGCGATCAGCATCTGCCGCCAGCTCGCCTCGCCGGGATGGGTCAGGTAGACCTCCGGCAGCAGCGGTCGCCACAGCTCGCGGCGCAACCGATACCCGATGGCCGGTTGCGTGAGCCCATGCTCCAGCGCCTGGGCGCGGTGCACGACGTGGTCCTGGTAGGCGATCAGGCCGGGCAATCGGGGATCGACGTCGCAGCGCAGCGGCACCGCGCAACGGTTCGGCAGACCACGCCGGTACGACGGGCGAAGCGCGCATCATGTGGACGCTCGGCGGCTTCCCCCGCCGCGGTGCATCCGCGATGGCCGCCTGACGGTCGTAGAAGGTTGTCAGGCGGCCATCGGCCGGGCCGGCGCCGGGCCGATTGTCAGAACGCGGCTTCGTCAGCCGCGCGCAGCCGCTCCGCCAGCGTGGTGAGCAGCCGGTGCGCGATCGCGGGAACCTCGTCGATGACCTGCCAGAACTCCCGGGTCGCGAGGACCAGCGCCTTCACCGGGCTGGTCGCGGTGATCGTGGCGCTGCGCGGTCCGCCGTCGAGCAGCGACATCTCGCCGATGAACGCGCCCGGGCCGACCGTGGCGATCTCGACTCCGCTGCGGTCGATCGACGCCTCGCCGTCGACGATCATGATCAGCTCGCGGCCGACCTCGCCTTCGCGGCAGATGAGCTGCCCGACCCCGTAGTCGACCTGCGTCGCGGCCCGGTCGATGTGACGTAGCTCGTCCTTGGTGCAACCCCGGAACAGCGGGATCCGGCTGAGCAGGTCGAGCGGCGTCTCGCGATCCCCCATGACGATGCCTCCCTGCCGCCGGCCACCCGTGGTGAGAAGCGGGCGTGTCAGGCGTATCTACCATGCGGACGTGCCGTCCGTCACCGATCGCCTGCGCTGGGGCAGCCGGGAGTTCGCCGCCACGGACCTGGCGGTCATGGCGATCGTCAACGCGACGCCGGACTCCTTCTATGACCGCGGGCGGACGTTCGGCACCGACAAGGCACTCGAGCGAGTGGCCGAGGTCCTCGACGAAGGCGCCGACATCGTCGACATCGGCGGGATCAAGGCCGCGCCCGGCGGGACGGTCGACGCCGCCGAGGAGCTGCAACGGGTGCTGCCGGTCGTCGAGGGCGCTCGGGCCCGCCATCCCGACGCGGTCATCAGCGTCGACACCTGGCGGGCGGAGGTCGCCGACGTCGTCTGCCGCGCCGGCGCCGACGTCATCAACGACGCCTGGGGCGGCGTCGACCCGGATCTCGCCGCGACGGCGGCGCGCCACGGCGCCGGTTTGGTGTGCACCCACGCCGGGCGCCAGACGCCCCGGACTCGGCCGCATCGGATCTGGTACGACGACGTCGTCGGCGAGACGACGAGTTACCTCGTCGAGCTTGCCGACGCTGCGGTGGCCGCCGGCGTACGCCGGGACGGCATCGTCATCGACCCGGCACACGACTTCGGCAAGAACAGCCGCCACTCCCTGCAGCTGACGCGGGCCACCGACGCGCTGCGCGCAACCGGCTGGCCGGTGCTGGTCTCGATGTCGCGCAAGGACTTCATCGGAGAGGTGCTCGACCTGCCACCCGACGACCGGTTGGAGGGCACGCTCGCGGCGACCGCGGTCGCGGCCTGGCTCGGGGCGCAGATCTTCCGGGCGCATGACGTGACCGCGACCCGACGGGTGCTCGCCACGGTCGCCGCGATCCGCGGTGACCGCGACCTCGCGCTCGGCCGCCGAGCACTGGCGTGAGCGGGTTCGCCGCGCGCGCCGTCGGCTTCGTACCGTCGGCGCCGCTGCTGGTGCCGCAGGTCGCGGGCGGTTCGGCGGCTGCCGACGAGGAGCTGCGGGAGGCCTGCCGCAAGCTGGTCCGTTGGCTTGCTCACGACGCCGAGGAGATCGTCGTCGTCGCGAGGACGAACGAGCGCGGGGCCTGGTCCGACGAGGCCACCTGGGGGTTCGAAGGGTTCGGCGTGACGCGCCGCCCGCCCGACGACCGGCCGCGACTGCCCTGGCAGCTCGGGATCGGTGGCTGGCTGCTCGACGAGGTCGGCTGGCAGGGAGCTCGCCGCTACTGCGGCGTCGACGGCGCGGTGCCGTCGGAGATCGGCTCACATTGCGCGGTCCTGGTCGTCGGTGACGCGTCGGCCCGCCGCAGCGAGAAGGCGCCTGGACACCTCGACGAACGCGCCGAGGCGTTCGACCACGGCGTCGCGCGCGCCCTCGAGTCGGGCGACGCCGCGGCGCTGCGCGGCCTCGACGCCACGCTGGCCGAGGAGCTGATGTGCGCGGGCGCACCCGTCTGGCGTTGGCTCGCCGAGGCGATCGATGCCCGGCCGGTGACGAGCGCCGAGCTGCTCGCGGACACCGCGCCGTACGGCGTCGGCTACCTGGTGGCGTACTGGGCGCTAGCCGACTGAGTCCAGGGGCGGGCGTTCCGCCGTATCGATCTCGAACTGCTGCAACGCCACGGAACCCTCGAGTCGCTGCGGCTGCCAGAGCTCGCTCGCGGCGTGGAGGTCGGCGGGCAGCCGGGACTCGGCGCGCAGCCGGTCGACGGCGGTCAGCATCACTTCGCTGGCCATCCGGCCCAGCGACGGCAGGTCGGAGTGGCGGTGCCAGCGGCGACGCAGGTCGACCTGCGCGATCGCGTCGAGGCCGGCGCAGGCGTGGGTGTCGATGAGCAAGCCGAGGTCCACGCCGTACCCGCAGCGGAACGGCAGTCGCCGCAGCAGATCGGTGCGGGCGGCGTACTCCCCGGCGAGCGGCTGGAGCACCCCGCTGAGCTCGGGCCAGAACGCCGACAGCCAGGGTCGCGCCATCAGCTCGGTGACGCGGCCACCGCCGTTGCTCGGCACCGACGGATCCGTCGGCGGGCGGTCGTAGGCCGCTTTGACGAACGCGACCGATGGGTCGGACAGCAGCGGGCCGAGCAGCGCAACGACGAAGCGAGCGTCGAAGGCCTGCAGGTCTGCGTCGACGAAGACGACCACGTCCGCGGTCGTCGAGGCGAGGCCGCGCCACATCGCCTCACCCTTACCGGCCCGCGGTGGGTAGTCCGGCAGTACGTCGCCGAGCGCGATGACCCGCGCCCCGCTGTCGGCGGCGACTTGCGGCGTCGCGTCGCGCGAGTCGGAGTCGACGACGATCAGCTCGTCGACGAGCGGGTCGGCGCCGTGGGTCAGCTCGTCGCGGATCGCTCCCACGATCTCGCCGACCGTTGCCTCTTCGTCACGTGCGGGCAGGACGACCGCGACCGTCGTACCGGCTTTCGCCGTCAACACCCGCGACAGCGGCCAGTCGTCGATGTCCGAGGTACGACGGGCGAACCAGTCGGTGATCCGGCCGTGCGAGCCGACAGCCGACGCTTCGGACACAGTTCGACCGTACACGAGCAACCTGTCCGCAAACGTCCGGGTGGCACCCGCGCGAAAGCGGTAGAGAATGGTGCGGTGAACCAGGGTCACGACCTCATCGACACCTCGGAGATGTATCTCCGAACCGTGCTCGAGCTCGAGGAAGAGGGCGTGGTACCGCTTCGCGCCCGCATCGCCGAACGGCTCGAGCAGAGCCCGCCGACGGTGTCCCAGACCATCGCCCGGATGGAGCGCGACGGGCTGCTCACGGTGACCTCGGATCGCCGCATCGATCTGACGGACAAGGGTCGCTCGGTCGCGACCCGCGTGATGCGCAAGCACCGGCTGGCCGAGTGCCTGCTCGTGCAGATCATCGGGCTGGACTGGCAGCTCGTTCATGAAGAGGCCTGCCGCTGGGAGCACGTGATCAGCGAGACCGTCGAACGGCGGCTGCTGGAGATCCTCGGTCACCCGACGGAGTCCCCTTACGGCAACCCGATCCCCGGCCTGGCCGAGCTCGGCGACGACGACTCCGACGAGTTCCTCGGTGGCATGGTGGCTCTGACCGAGGTGCCGAAGGAAACGACGAGTGTCGTCGTACGTCGCATCGGTGAGCCGATCCAGTCCGACACCAAGCTGATGACGCGGCTGCGCAAGGCCGGGCTGCGCCCGAACGCGCCCGTCGCGGTCGGCCGGATCGACGGCAAGGTGCACCTCGGTGAAGGCGCTCGCGCGATCGCGCTCGACGACGCCATCGCCGCGCACGTGTTCGTCACGTCGCCGAACTGACGCGCTCGACGTCTCGCACTGGCGGCGGGGTCCCGACGCAGCTAGGTTGCTCCCCCATGGTGATGACCTCGCGTCGACGTCGTAGCGGCTCAGCAGCCGTCGTCTCTCTGGCCGCTGTGCTGGCCGGGCCGCTCGCGGCCACGTCGGCGCACGCCGTGCCGGCCAGCAGCCAGAAGAAGCTGGCCGCTTGCCCGATGTCGTCGCCGGCGGCGGTCACCGCGGCGCTCGGCGGGACGTTCGTCAAGGGCGAGTACTACCAGACGACCGGCAACCCCGGCGGCGCAGTCGGAACGTCATGCATCTTCGTGTTGAACAACATCACCGGTAAGTCCGGCCAGACGATCGCTGACATCTCCAAGTCGACGAAGTCGGGCACTGTCGCCCGCCAGGCGATCGCGCGCGACAGCAAGGAGTCGAACTTCCAACGGGTCAGCGGCGTCGGCGACGAGGCGGTTGTCGCCAGCTCGTCGATGACGATCGCTCAGGGCTCCAATGAGTTCATCCTCAACGTGAACCCGTCCAGCAGCATCTCCTACGAGAAGACGGAGTGCCTCAAGCTCGCCAAAGCGGTGCACGGACCGGCGATCAAGGGCGCGTAGCGTCACGCGTCGTCACGCGAGACGTCCGCGGCTACGACGACCAGACCGCGGCGTCGGCGTTGTCGAGCACCGCAGCGATTGCCGCGAGACCTTCGCGCAGCCGCGTACCGATGTCCTCGGCTCCCTCGACGACGAGCAGCCATCCGCGGTCGAGTGCGATCTGGTAACCGCTGGCGGCCGTGAAGCTGTTCTGGCGCTGGCTGACGTGAGTGGCGAGCAGCGCCTGCCGCACCCGGTCGTCGAACAGCCGGCGCGCGAAGTCGGCGTCTTCAGCGGTGACCGAGAAACGGCTGTCGAACTGCGCGTCGCCGGTCTTCACTGACAGGAAGCGGTCGGCGACGAACGCGGTCGTCGCGACGTTCACCAGCGCGCTCACCCCGCTGTAGCCGGTCACCGACACGGTCGGCGTGGTAGCGGCCGGGGAACGGACGGCCACGACCGACGTACGCAGCACCTCGGTGCCGGCGCCGGCGCTGGTGCGGTCGCGGCTGTGGCCGGTCCGCACGGTCCGCACGAACTCGAACGTGACGAAGTCGCGGCCGTCGCTGCGCCCGCTGACGACGTTGCGATGCGCGATCGTGCCGTCGAGGATCTGGACGTCACTGAACGGCCAGACCGACCAGCCCGGATCCACGCTCGCGTCGGTCGCTGCGAACCGGTAGCCGTTGTCCCGGGCGTACCGCTCCACCGCGTCGTTCTTGCGGGTACGACGGGCCCGGCGCCGCGAGTTGTCGAGCCGGTTGAGAACGAACAGAACGGCGAAGATCACGACCGCGACCCCGACGATCTTCGGCAGCGGCGTGCTGCCTAGTGACGATGCCCCCAGTCGCACGGCCGAAGTGTAGGGGCAGAAACCGTTCGCGCCGTACCGCCAAGGAATGCCACGCTTCGGCCATGTCGCTGCGGATCGGGATCGTGCTGTTCGACGGAGTGGAGGAGCTCGACGCGGTCGGCCCGTGGGAGGTCTTCGCGGCGTGGTCGCACTACTTCCCCGCCGACGAGGTCGCGGTGAGCTGTCTCGCGCCGAACGGTGGGACCGTGGCGGCCGCGAAGGGAATGACGCTGACCGCGCATCACTCGTTCGCCGATGCCCCGGCGTACGACGTGCTGCTCTACCCCGGCGGGCAAGGGACCCGGCCGATGATGAAGGACGAGCCGCACCTGGCGTGGGTGCAGGAGCAGCGCCGTGCCGTGCCCCTGATGACGAGCGTCTGCACCGGGGCGTTGGTCTACGCCGCCGCCGGGCTGCTGCGCAACCGTCCGGCGACGACCCACTGGGGATCGCTGGACCTGTTGCACGAGACCGACCCGACGATCACCGTCAGACCCGACGACCGTTACGTCGACGACGGCGACGTGGTCACGTCGTCCGGGGTCTCGGCGGGGATCGACATGGCGCTGCATCTGGTCCGCCGCTTCGCCGGCGAGGAGCGGGCCCGCGAGGTCCGCCGCGTCATCCAGTACGACCCGGCGCCGCCGGTCTAGGGACCCGCCAGCGGCAGCTCGATGCGGAACGTCGCGCCGTGGCCGGGTTCGGACTCCACCGAGACGTGACCGTCGTGCGCCGCCACCAGGCCGGCCACGATCGACAGGCCGAGACCGCTGCCGCCGGCACTGCGGCTGCGCGATGGGTCGGCGCGATAGAACCGCTCGAAGACGCGCTCGGCGTCTTCCGGCGACAGGCCCGGGCCGGTGTCGGACACCCCGACCACAGCGCTCTTGGTCACCGCGTTGATCGAAACCGCAACCGTGATGATCGCGTCGTCCGGCGTGTGCACGAGCGCGTTCGACATGAGGTTGTGCACGACCTGGCGCAGTCGCGCCTCGTCACCGACGACGACCGGCGGGGTCGTCACGTCGGCGTGCAGCTCGATCGAGCGCGCCGGCGCGATCCGCCGGCTGTCCTCGACGACGTCGTGCGCGATGTCGAGCAGGTCGACGCGGCCTCGTTCCAGCGGTCGCTGCTCGTCGAGTCGCGCCAGCAACAACAGGTCGTCCACCAGCAAACCCATCCGGGTCGCCTCGTCCTCGATGCGCCCCATCGTGCGATCGAGCTCGGCGCCGGTAGTGGCTCCCATCCGGTGCAGCTCGGCGAAACCGCGAATCGAGGTCAGCGGCGTACGCAGCTCGTGGCTTGCGTCGGCGACCAGCCGGCGCATCCGCTCCTCCGACGCGGTCGCCCGCAGCTGCGACTCGCGCTCGTGTGCGAACGCGGACTCGATCCGGCCGAGCATGACGTTGAGCGCGTTCGAGAGCCGCCCGATCTCGGTGCGAGGATGGCGGTCCGGCACTCGCTGGGTCAGGTCACCCGCCGCGATCGCCGCCGCGGTTCGTTCGACCGCGACCAGCGGCGCGAGCGATCGCCGGATCAGCAGGTAGCCGCCGCCTCCCATGAGCACCAGGATTCCGGCACCGATCAGGACCTCGAGCACGACGAGGTGGTTGACCGTGTGGTCGATGTCGGACAGCGAAGTCGCGATCTCCGCGACCCCGGACCCGTCGCCCGCTTCGACCGCGACGACCCGCCAGGCGCTCTTGTGGTCGGCCGCCGGGACGGTGAAGGGCTCGCCGTCGACCACCTGCTTCGACGTCGCCGTCAGCGCCGGCAGCACCGGCGGCGACTGGCTGGTGAGGAACGCCGAGTCAGGCCCCCCAGCGGGCGAGCCGGCGTCGTACAGGCGCACGTAGTACGGACTGGGCAACCGGCTCGGGTCGTCGCTTGTCGTCGTCGTCGGCGCACCGCCGGCGGGAACCGGAGTGCCGGCCAGGCCGCCGCCGGCGCCGAACCCGCCGCGGAACCGAAACCCATCGGCGATCCCGCGGGCGGCGACCTGTAGCTGCTCGTCGGCGCGGTTGAGCAGGTAGGAGTGCAGCGACGCCGTCGCGGCGACGGCGGCGCCGGTCAGGCCGACGGCGGCGAGCGCGAGAACCATCACCAACAGCTCGAGCCGCAAAGACATTCGCGCGAGGACACGCCGCAGCGGCGCCACCAGCGTCGCGAACCGGGAGCGCATCACTCCCTCGGCATCCGCAACACGTATCCGACGCTACGGATCGTGTGGAGCAGCCGCGGTTGGGTCGTGTCGATCTTGCGGCGAAGGTAGGAGACGTAGGACTCGACGACGTTGGCGTCGCCGTCGAAATCGTAGTGCCAGACGTGGTCGAGGATCTGCGCCTTGCTGAGCACCCGTTGCGGATTCTGCAGGAAGTAACGCAGCAGCTTGTACTCGGTCGGTGACAGGGTCACCGGCTTGCCGGCCTTGAGCACCTCGTGCGAGGAGTCGTCGAGCTCGAGGTCGCCGAAACGCAGCACGGAGGTGGAGCGGACGCCGTCACCGCCTTGGGCCCGTCGCAGCACGGCGCGGATGCGGGCGATCGCCTCCTCGAGGCTGAACGGCTTGGTCAGATAGTCGTCCGCGCCGAGCGTCAGTCCGGTGATCTTCGCCTCGGTGGCGTCCTTGGCGGTGAGGAACAGCACCGGGATACGTTGCTGGCTCTCGCGCAGCCGGCGTACGACCTCGAAGCCGTCGATGCCCGGCATCATCACGTCGAGCACGATGAGGTCCGGCTGGTAGGACGCGACCATCGTGAGCGCCTGCTGGCCGTTGCTCGCCGTCACCACCTCGAAGCCGGCGAAGCGCAAGCTCGCGGAGAGCAGCTCCACGATGTTGGGCTCGTCGTCCACGACGAGCAGTCGAGCCTCCGCTGCCTCAGTCTCCTTCACGGATGCCATCGACGTACCTCCGATCTCGGCCGTCAACGTTCACTCTCCCTCAGCCTGCGGGCCCACCGAACGTCACCGCGCCGGGCTGGCCTTCGGTGCCGCCGGTGATGCGGCGGACGAACTGACCACCGCCGGGGAAGGTGAAGCCGCCGTTGCCGAACGTCGCGCTGGTGTTGGAGCTCGAGCTCGGCACCGACGCGTTCAGGTCGGCGAGCACGACGCGATCGCCTGCCGTGAGTCCGGACGTGATCTGGGTCAACGCCGCGCCGACCGCTGAGACCTTCACCGTCTTGCGGGTCACCTTGCCCGACTCGAGCAGCTCGACGTAGGTCGTCGTACCGCTGTAGTGGACGGCCGACGTCGGCACGGCCAGGACGTCCGCGACCGAGGCGACGACGACAGTCACCGACGCGGCGGCGCCGCTGACGACGCTCGTTGCGCCGGGCAGCGCGATGGTCACCGGGAAGGTGACGGAGCCGGCGGACGACTCGACCCCGGCCGTGTCCACGGAGACGACGTGTCCGGTGACGGCGTGGGTCGAACCGTCCGCCACCACATCCGCCGTCATGCCGTCGTGCACCTTGCCGATGTCGGCGGATGAGAGGTCGACGGTCACCTGCTCCTGGCGCGAGCCGACGATGACGAAGGCGGCGTTGCTCGACGACGCGGTCACCTGGTCGCCATGAGCGACCGTGACTGCGGCGACCCGACCGGCGATCGTCGCCCGCAGCGTCGCCTGCTCGAGGCTCGCCCGGTCGGCGTCGACGGTCGCCAGCGCCTGGTCGATCGAGGCCTGGTCGAGCGCGATGTCGGCAGCGCTGACAGCGGTCGTCGACGATCGTGACGGCTGCGACTTCGCCGCGTTGACCGAGCCACGGTTGGCGGCCGAGCTGTCACTCGCCATCGCGGTGAGGATCTTGGTCAGCGCGAGCTCTGCTTCGGAGACCTGTTGCTCGTCGCGGTCGACCTGCTGCTGCGCCGCGAGCAGCGCTGCGCCCGCAGACGTACACGCGTCGCCGCCGGCGGTGACTGGCGTCGATGCGGTGGGGTCGGGCGTGGCGCTGCCCGTCGGGTCTGGCGAGGCGCTCGGCGATCCGGACGCCGGCGGTGGGGTGGCCTGGTCCGACCCGCACGCGTCGTTCGCTGTCGCCAGAGCCTGGCTCGCCTCGCCGAGCGCCGCGTCGGTCGACTGCTGCGCGCTGCGCACCGCCGCCTGCGCTTCGCCGAGCCGGCCGGTCCCGGTTGCGCCGGCGGGCCGCCCGGTGGGCGGGGGCTGACTCGACACCGTCGAGGTGGCGACGACGTGCGGGTGGGCCGCTTGCAACGTCGGCGTCGTGGCGGCGGCTTCGTCGAAGGACCCGCCCGTCACGCTCTGACCCGTCTCGTCCGCAACCATGCGGCTACGGGCCTGTCCGAGCGTCGAGCGCGCGGAACGCAGTGCGCTTCGCAGCTGGCCGCGATCGAGGTGAGCCAGCACCTGACCGGCGCGGACGTGCTGACCGGTCTTCACGGCGACCCGCGCGACGGTGCCACTCACCTGGAACGACTCGTCGGCATGGGACACCGGGCTGACCGTTCCGGTCGCCGACAGCGTCTGCATCACGGTCGCCGGCGCGGCCTCCGCCGTCCGGTAGCGGGCATCGGCGCCGCGGGTCAGACCCCACGCCGTGCCGCCACCGGCGAGAACGAGCAGTACGGCGCCGCCCGCGACGACTCGCGCTCTGCGACGCGATCGCGGCTGCCAGGTGTCAGCGGTCGAGTCAGGCACCGCCGCCACCCTCCGGGAACCCGCCCGTGGCGAAGCGACCGCCGGCAAAGCCGCCGAAACCGCCGACCGCCGGCGCAGCCGGGCAGTTGCCGTTGACCGGGGAGCTGATCGACACCGATCGGGCGTCGAGGTTGCCGCTCACGTCGTCGCTGCCGACCGCGGTCACGCACTTGCCCGACTTCACGTCCGCGGCGGAGCCGGCGCTCGTCGCCTCGTACATCGTCGACGAGGTCGTCTTGACAGTGGTGGTCGTCGACGACCCGAACGGCGAGGTCACCGTGAACGAGGTGGCGGTGATCGATGCGATCGTGCCGAACGCGCCACCGAAGGCGCGACGGACGAAACCGCCACTGCCCGGCCCGAGTCGCGGAAACGCGCTGGTCGTCGGGAACGGCCTCGGTGTCCCGCCGTTCTCACCGAATCCTCCGGCCGGCGGGGTGAAGCCGCCGCCCGCGGGTGGCGTGAAGTTGCCACCGCCGGGAACCCGGCCGAACCCGCTGGGAGGTTGGCAGCCTGAGGTGCTGGTCACCGTGACGGTCTTCGCCGTGATCGTCGTGGGTGCCGCCGTCGCACCGTTGGTCGCCGCGCTGTCCGTCGTACCGGTCGACACCGTCACGCAGTCACCGGTCGCGAGCGCCGCGCGGGTCGTCGACGCTGTCGTGGTGAAGCGGGTGTCGGAGCCGTAGTCGACCGTCGCCGGCCCGCTTGTCTGCTGGACCGCGGCGCTGGTCGCGCTGGACGCGATCACCTTCCCCGAGACCGAGGCGATCGAGACCGCGGAGCCGTTCGCGCTCGTACCGGTCGTCGACGACACCGACGACGGTGAGGACCCGCCACCGCAGGCGGCCAGCAGTGTGGCGAGAGCGGCGCCACCGCCGACGATCATCGCGAGGCGCGGCGTACGACGGCCGGTACGCGCCGGCGCTGCTGCTTCAGACATGAGGACGGTTCGCTCCATTTCCCTACTCGGTTCGCAGTGCGTCGATCGGGGCGAGCCGCGCGGCCCTTGTCGCCGGGTAGACGCCGAAGCCGAGCGCGAGCACGACGGCGACGGCGATCGCCGCGGCGGCGGCCAGCGGCGAGATGGAAATCGGGTCGGAGATGAAGTGCGGCAGCACCTCCGCGCCGACGATGCCGAGCACCACACCGAGCACCCCGCCGGAGAACCCGAGCAACGAGGCCTCGAACAAGAACTGCCGGCGGATCGCCTTCGGCGTGGCGCCGAGCGCCTTGCGCAGCCCGATCTCCCGGATTCGCTCGGTGACGGAGACGAGCATGATGTTCATCACGCCGATCCCGCCCACCAGCAGCGAGATGGCCGCGATGCCGGCGAGCAGCACGGTCAATGTCTTGCTGACGCTCGTCGCGGTCGAGATCAAGTTCTTCTGCGACGTGATGGTGAAGTCGGCGTCGGAAGCGTCGGTGATCTCGTGCAGCGCGAGGAGCTCGGCATCCGCCTCCTGATATGCCGCGGAGATCGTGCTGCCACTGGTCGCCTCGAGGTAGATGTCGTTGACGGCGTTGCGGGAGTCCCCGCCGATCACCCGCGACGCCGCGGTGGTGATCGGGATGATCGCGGTGTCGTCCTGGTCCTGCGTCGACGACGAACCGCTGCCGACTGGATCGAGCACCCCCACGACCTGGAAGGGCACCGAGCCGATCGTGACGGTCTGCCCGACCGGATCACGTACTCCGAACAGCTCGGATGAGGTGTCCGCTCCGAGCACCACGACGGCCGCCGAGGTCGCGACGTCGTCGGCAGTGAGGAAGCGACCTGACTCGACCGACCGCGCCCGGACCTGCAGCCAGCTGGGTGTCGCTCCGACGACCGAGGTGGTCCAGTTGGTCGAGCCCGCCGTCAGCTCCTGCACGGTCGAGCTGGTCGCCGCCACGGACTCGATGTCCGGTGCGGTCTGCTTCGAGCTCAGCGCGGCAGCATCCTGAGTGGTCAGCGTCGAGGCGGTGCCGAAGCCACCGCGAACCCCGGAGCTGCTGGTCGTGCTGCCGGGGGTGACGATCAGCAGGTTGCTGCCGAGGGCACTGATCTGGCTCTTCACCTGCTGTTGCGCGCCCTCGCCGAGACCGACGGTCAACATGACCGCGGCGATGCCGATCAGGATGCCGAGCATGGTCAGCAGCGAACGCAGCCGGTGCGACCGGACGGCGTCGAGTCCGGTCCGCGCGGTTTCCAGCCAGTTCACTGCAGCCGCCCGTCCCGGATGTGCACCGTGCGCTGCGCGGTGGCCGCGACGTCGCCGTCGTGCGTGATGAGGACGACGGTGCGGCCGGCCCGATGCATGTCGTGAAAGACGGCCAGGACGTCCGCCGACGAGCCGGAGTCGAGGTTGCCGGTCGGCTCGTCGGCAAGGACGAGGTCCGGGTCGGTGACGATCGCGCGGGCGATCGCGACGCGCTGCTGCTGGCCGCCCGAGAGCTCTCCCGGCCTGTGGTCGAGGCGATCAGCCAGCCCGACCCGCGCCAGGGCCTCGGCGGCACGGTCGCGTCGCTCGCCGGGCCGGATGCCGGCGTACGTCAGGGGAAGCTCGACGTTGCGGAGTGCGGTCAGCGACGGCAACAGGTTGAACTGCTGGAAGACGAACCCGATACGGCGGTTGCGCACCTCGGCGAGGCGTCGCTCGTCCATGCGGGAGACGTCCTCACCGCCGATCCGGTACTCACCGGAGGTCGGGACGTCGAGGCAACCCAGGATGTGCATCAGCGTCGACTTGCCCGACCCGGACGGGCCGACGATCGCGACCAGGTCCGACGCGTCGATCGACAGCGACACGCCGCGGAGCGCCTCGACCTCCAGCAACCCCGAGCGGTAGGTCTTGTGAACGTCGGTGAGCGCAAGCACCGGGGCGGCGGGGCCCTCCATCACCGAGGTCACCCGTTGCCACCGAAGCTCGGCAGGCCACCGCCGTTGCCGCCGAAGCCAGGGAAGCCGCCGCCAGTGGAGCCGCCGCTGCCACCGAAGCCGCGGATGAAGGTGCCGCCGCTCCCACCGCCATTCGAGATCCGGCCGAAGGTCGGAATCGTCACGACGACCTGATCTCCAGGCTTCAGGCCGGACTCGACGGCGGTCTGCAACCCGTACGTCTGCCCGACGGTGATCGTTCGCGTCTCGGTGCCGCTTCCGGTCTTGACCTTCACGGTGGCGGTCGAGCCGTCGTAGGTGATGGCGAGGGTTGGGATCGCCAGCACGTCGACCGCCTTGCTGGTCGTGATCGTCAGCGTCGCGCTCGACCCGGCGTACACCCCGGTCGGGTGGCCCGACACGGTGACGGTGATCGGGAAGCTGACTACTCCCGAGGTCGTCGTCGGGACGGTGGTCACCGAGCTGACGGTGCCCGCGAGTGGGGCGGCAGAACCGGCCGGGGTGATCGCGACGGCCTGACCTTGCTTGATCTCGCTGATCTCGGTGTCGTCGACGGTGGCGTTGACGATGAAGGTCCGCGTCGACTGGACCGACACCTGCGCCGACGAGGCGCCATCGCTCGGCGACTGCGTGCCGTCACCCGACGAGCCGACCTGCTCACCGACGGAGAGGTTCACCGCGGTGACGGTGCCTGCGAACGTCGCCGTCAGACGGGCGTCAGCGAGATCCAGGTTCGCGGCGTGCAACGACGCACGGGCGGCGTCGAGGGCGGCCTCGTCGGAGGCCAGCTGCGCGGACCCGGCCGCATCGTCGTCGACCTTGTCGGCGTCGGCCGACACCGTCGCCTCCGCCGCGGCCCGCTGGGCGACCAACGAGGCGGTGCCCAGTCTCGCGAGGGTCTCGCCCTTCGTGACGACGTCGCCCGCCTTGACCCGCACCTGAGTGACGCGGCCGGACACGGCGAAGTCGAGGTCTGCCTGCTTCGCCGGCTCGATCGTCCCGGACGCCGACACGGTCTGCACGATCGTGGTCCGTTTCGCGGTGACGACCTCGGTGGTCGCGCCACCGGACTTGCTGCTCCACGGCTGAGTGGCGGCCAGCGCCGAGCCGGTGCCGAGCAAGGCGACGACGACGACCGCAACGACGACCCGGCCACGGGTCATTCTCGGGACAACTCTTCGCACAGCCGCTGGCTCCCTCGAAAGGCTGGGCGACAGCCTGGGCGTCTGCCCTTAGCAGTGCGTGAGAGGAACCTGTGAGTTACCTGGCAGATCCGGGACGGGTCCGACTAGCCGCAGTCGTCGGCGATATGTCCTGATCGACTAGACGTGTTGCGGGCCGTAGGCGAGCGTCAGGAACTCCGCACGGGTGCGAGCGTCGTCACGGAGCCGGCCGAGCAGTGTCGAGGTGACGGTCGAAGCGCCGCGGGCGGCGACGCCACGCACCGTCATGCAGGTGTGCTCGGCCCGCAGGACGATGCCCACGCCCTTGGGGGTGAGGTTGTCCTCGAGCCAGTGCGCGATCTGTGTCGTCATCCGTTCCTGGACCTGCGGCCGCCGCGCGAACAGCTCGACGACCCGAGCCAGCTTGGACAGCCCGAGGATGCGCTCGCCGGGCAGATAGGCGACGACGGCGGTGCCCATGAACGGCAGCAGGTGGTGCTCGCAGAGCGAGGTGAACGGAATGTCGCGGGCGATGACCATCTCGTCGTATCCCTCGTCATTGGGGAACGTGGTCATCGAGAACTCACGCGGGGTCAGCAGTTCCGCGTAGGCGCGGGCGATCCGGCCCGGCGTACCGGCAAGCGGGCCGTCGTCGTGGCCGATCCCAAGGGCGTCGAGCAGCGCGCTGGCGGCTGCCTCCGCCGCCGCCAGGTCGATGGCTGACACAACGCAAGGTTACGGGGGCCGGTCCGCCGATCATGCAACTACCCGTACGTCGGCGCCGACCGCCTCGTAGGTGGGTGTCGCTCGCGCGTCACGCGAGCCGAGCGAGAGGTTCGCACCGACCGCGGCAAGGCCGCGCGTGCCCACTCAGAGCAAGATCGCACCCGAAAGCCCACTCGGCAACGGCGGCGTGAGCGGGATGCGAGTCATATCCCTCCGCCGATCCGCGGCCTTCAGGCCGCCGCTGACTAGTCATCCCGAGGGGGGCGGAAATGGTCGGAGTTCGTCAAGAGAGAGGGGGCCCGGCACGTCGATAGTGGCAACGAAATGAACACCTTGTTCGGCGATGCCCGTATCCGACGGCGCGCGCGGTCGTTGAATGCGGGCCGCGACGCCGGCATGACGCTCGTCGAAATCGTGGTCGCCATCTCGATCGTCACGCTCGGTGTCCTCGCGTTGCTCAGCGCACTGGCGACCGGGATCCGGCAGCAGGGCCTCGAGAAGTCCCAGGCGACGGCGCTGCATCTGGCCGACAGTGCCATCGAGGCCGCAAAAGCGATGGCGTACTCGACACTCGTCGGCCAGGCCGGGACGACAACCACGGCCAACCCGGTGAACGGCGTGAGCTACACCGAGACCAAGACGTTCCAGGTCTGTTCGCCCACCGACGCCCCGACGACCTGCACGTCGCCCGGAGCGGGCGCGGTGTCGACGGTGCACGCCGACGTGTCGGTGCGCTGGAGCTTCGCCGGCAAGACCCACGTCGTGCAGGTGGCCCAGAGCGTGAGCGACCACAGCGCGCTCACCGTCAGCAGCGCGACGAGTCCCCTCGGCATCTGCGGTGGGGCAGGTACGACGCTGGTCATCGGCCAGCTCGGCCTCTCCCCGTCAAGCGTCACCGTCAACAAGACAGGCACGCCGTCGAGCGCCATAACCGCAACCCTCACCGAAACCGGGCTGTCCAACGCGACCTGCGTGCCGCTGACCTGGAGCGATGACAACGGCTCACACCAGGTCGCGATGACGCGGAGCGGGTCGACGTTCACCGCGACGATCCCCGCAAGCTCCATCACCAAAGCGACTCCGACCAGTGGCGGGTCGATCGCGTTCACCGCGACAGTTCCCGGCAGCCAGGCCGTACCCGCCGCGACCCTCACGCTGATCGGCGCGCCGGCGTTCTCCGGCAACTGCTCGATCTCCGTGGTCGGGCTCGGGCTCAACGTCATCACGCTGACACCGCTCACCCGCAACACCCTGCTGCCGGCCGGTCTGACCTGCACCACCGTGAACCTGGCCAAGACCGACTCCGTCGTCGCGACGTACCAGAGCGGCACGGGCACGAAGAACCTCGCGATGACGAGCACAAACGGCTCGACCTGGACGGCGACACTGCCGAGTGGATCGGCGATGGTGAAGTCCGGCGTGTCCGAGGGTTTCACCTTCTCGCTGACGCGCGCAGCTGACGGCTCGACCGCGTCCCAGAACGTCACGGCGACACTGGCATGACCACGCGCTACGCGTCGGGACGAGACGCCCGGGACCGCGGCTTCACGCTGACCGAGACGCTCGTCGTGATCGTGCTGTTCGCGATCATCGGCACGATCGTCACGACGGCATCCGTCACGGGACTGCACAAGCAGACCCAGCTGCAGGACCGCAGCGACGTGCTCGCCCAGGCACGCACCGCCCTGGAGCGCATCGACCGCGACATCCGGTCGGCGAACCCGCTGCTGGCGGCCAGCTCGACACAGCTCGTGCTCCGCGAAGTCGAGCCAGCCCTCACCCGCACGGTGACGTACGCGGTGAGCAGCCACCAGCTCGTCGCCCGCGAGACCGATGTCACCAGCTCCGGTGTCACGACCACGTCGACCACCGTCTTGCTGAAAAACCTCGTGAACTCTGCGAGCAACCCGTTGTTCACGGCGTCCCCGACCCTCGGCTATGTGGCGCCGGCCGGCAGCGGCGTCAGCGCAACCACGTGCGCGATGACCGGCGGCTTCGACCCGGGCTGCATCGGAAGCGTGACGGTTCACGTGATGGTCCAGCCGCCGACGCTGTCCACCGCGATCAGCATCAGCGACAACGGCACCGAGCTGAGGAACGCGCCGTGACCGGCGTACGCCGCGCTTCGCGGTACGACCACTCCCGCGACCGCGGCAGCATCATGCTGGCGCTGCTGGCGATCGTCATCTTGAGCAGCGTGGTGTCGGTCGGGCTCGCGACCGTCATCAAGGGACAGGCGCAGACCCGGCACGACGATGCGTTCGCGCAGGCGCTGACCGGAGCAGAGACCGGCCTCGACACGATGGTGGCGCGGATCAAGGCGGCACCATCGGTCAGCAGCCAGGCCGCGATCACCGGCACGAACTCCGCGACCGGCGCGACGTACCGGACGACGGCGACCGACACCGCAGGCGTGTGGTCGCTGGACTCGATCGGCACCGCGAAGACCCCGACCGAGACGATCACCCGAGAGGTTCAGGAGACGGTCGCGGTCAAGGGCCTCTACACCGTGCCGCTGTTCGGCAGCTCGGCACTGACCATGGGCTCCGGATCCGGGGTCAACGAGTACGACTCGGGGGCGACCGGCGGGGCGAGCACGACCACCTGCTCGGTGCTCCCGGACACCGGAGTCCTCGGGCTGCTGGCAACGACGATGTGCACGCCGACCATCTCCACCACCGGCCCGGCGGCCACCGACGGTGCGCTGACGATGGTCGGGTCCGATCTGTCGAACTTCAGCGAAGTGGACGTCGACGACGCGGCGCCGACCGGGTACGCCGACCCGGACGCGACCGGCACGTGTGTCGGGGACGCGTCGTCGTGCGCGTCGACGACGGTGGTCAGGTCGTCCCAGCCGCTGACCTACCCGGCGAGCACCGCCTGCTCCGCCGGAATCGGCGTCAACGCCTCCGCGGTCACGGGCTCGAACTATCTCGCGGCAGGCGCCGTCTACAACATCCTCGGGAACCTCACGCTCAACGCCGCGGTCACCGCGAACCTCACGAACCTGGCGTCCTCGGGCGTCACGCTGTGCTTCAACGGCAACCTGCTGGTCCCCTCGCTCGGCGCCGCCGGAGTGACCCTGCCGTGGAACAGCTACGTCAGCTCGGTGCTACCCCTCCAGTACGCGCCACGCCCACCGGCGACGCTGATGCTGATCGACACCGCAACCTCGGCCGGGTCCTCGACGATCACGATCGGCGACGGGTTGAACCCCGAGACCGTGCTGTCAGGTGTGATCTACGCGCCGAACGCCACCTGCGTCGTCAACGGCCACCTCGACCTCTACGGCACGCTGATCTGCGGGAGCGTCTCGGCGCCCGGCGGGGTCTCCGTGCACTTCGACAAGGAGCTGTCCACCATCACCACCGAGCAGACCGTGACGGTGTCCAACTGGCGGGAGGTCCGCTAGGCCGATCGGCACGACCCAAGCACCCAATCGCTGCTCCGTTCGGCGCAGTTGGGAGCGTGTGGCGCCGATCGTGTACCACGTTTTCAGCCTCTTCTCAGGCTGGGTCTCGCATTCGGCGCACATTTTGTTAGCCATAACGGCGTAGCAGGTAGTGGTTTAGGGGCCTTACACAAGGCTTTCAAATGTCCGATGCTTACTTCGTGGGAGTTTGGCGGCGATTTGTCCTGCACCGGGGGCGCGGTCGCGCCGTCGGCAACGCAGCCGACGCCGGCATCTCGCTGGTCGAGATCCTGGTCGCCATCATCCTGTTGTCGGTCGCGCTGATCGGCACTGCCGGCGAGATCGCCGCCTACATCAAGCAGCAGGTCGTCGAACGCAGCCAGATCACCGCCAATCATCTCGCCGACAGCTGGTTCGAGTACGCCGAGTCACTCGAGCACGGCGCGACGTCGGAAAGCGGTGACGGCGGAGCGGTCACCACGAGCATCACCCCGATCAGCACCACCACGACGACCACCACGAAGCAGAGCAACGGCGTCACCTATGTCGAGACGATGACGCCGCACATCTGCTCCCCGTCCCAGCTCGACGCCTCGAACTTCACGCTGTCGAAGTGCGTCGGCAACACCGTCAGCCCGGTCAACACGATCTACTCCACGATCACCATCAAGTGGACGCTCGGCGGCAGTTCGCACCAGCTGACCCAGACCCGCAACCTCGCCGACAACACGACCTTCAAGCCGGCGAACACCCCGTCCGCCAGCGACAACGGCCTGTCGAACTGCACTCGAGCCGGCACGGTGACGAGCTCGCTGAGCATCACCTCGCCCCAGACGACCACGAAGCACACCGTCACGCCGGCCTCGATCGGGCCCGCGTATCTCAACGGCGCCGGCAACCCCGCCGAGGACGGCAACGGCGCGGCGTTCTCCTCGGTGACCCTGACGCTGACCGAACACGGCCTGGTCAACACCACCGACACGACGCAGACCTTCTTCGGCGCGGCCACGTGCGTGCCGCTGCTGTGGACCGACAGCACGGGCACGCACCAGGTCGACATGCACACCAGCGACTGCGAGGCGACCGGCACCGTCACGCCCGCCAACTACACCAGCGCGACGTGCACCTACACGGCGTCCGTCCCCGCCTCGTCGATCACCGAGACCGGCCTGACCTCGCCGTGGGACGCCACTGTGCCGTTCTGCGCCTACGTGTTGGCCCCGACCCCGCCCGCGACGTCGACCTGCACGACGACGACGGCGAACAGCGGGGTCGTCGCCGTGGCGCCGCTCAACGTCGCCGCCTCGCCCGTGCTCACCTGCACGCCCTACCCGGGGATGACCGTCTCGGCCACCGGGATTCTCGGGGTCAAGGATGCGGTCACCGCTCCGGTGACCGAGAAGTGCACGGCGTTGAACCTCGCGACGACGGACACCATCCAGGTGAGTGCCGTGAACACCACCGTTGCGAACCTGGTCTGGGTGCCCAAGAACAACGACTACGAAGGCCCCATCCCGAACCGCACGGTCGTCACCACGCCGAGCACCTGCGCGCTGGCGCTGTGCAACGTCACCCTCACGTTCAGCACCACCCGCGCGCTCGACGGGGTGACCTCGAGCCTGCTGAACCCGCTCGTGGTGACCGGCGGCCTGGTGTCCCTCGGCACGTTCGTCGTGGTCGGTTCGCTGTGAGCCGGCACTGGGACGCCGACGGCGGCTACACGCTCGTCGAGATGCTGGTCACGATCATCATGCTGACGTTGATCACCGGCTCCATCACGGCCGTGGTGATCACCAGCCTCAAGCACCAGAACTCGCTTCAGGTACGAGGCTCGGTGCTGGCCAGCGTCCGGTCATCGCTCGAGGACATCGACCGGGACATCCGCTCGGCCAACCCGCTGTGCTACGCGACCGGCACCGAGATCACCATGCTCGAAAGCAAGGAGACCTCTCCGGTCCAGACGCCCGTCATCGTCGACTACAAGGTGCAGGGCACGAAACTCGTCTACACGCAGTACAACGTGGTTTCGACCGTCGTCCCGCCCGCCACGGCGCCGGCGAACTACACCTGCAGCGTCGCCAAGACCACGGGCACGCTCACCTCGACGACGTACTACACCGAGCTCACGCCGATCCGCTCCCAACGCACCGTCATCAGCAACCTGACAGGAAGCACGTCGACGATCTTCGCGCTGCCGGGCGCCCCGACGTTCAACACCTGCCCGGCGCCGGTCAACGTCCCGAACGCGCTGACCCAGGCCGCAGCGATGGCCATCCAGGAGCTCACGGTCAGCGTCTCGGTGCAGCCATCAACCCTCAGCAGCCCGGTGTCGGCGTCGGACTGCGGCACGTACCTCCGCAACTACGCAGTAGCCACCTCGTAGGGACAGGACAGGATCCTCATGCGAGCTTTCTATCTCCGGGACCTCAGGGACGATCGCGGCAGCATCATCCTTGCCCTGCTCGGCATCATCATCCTCACGACGGTCGCCAGCGTCGGGCTGGCCGCCGCGGTGAACGGCCAGGGCCAGGCGCGCCACGACAACACGTTCACGCAGGCGCTGGACAACGCCGAGAGCGGCATCGACGCCATGGCCGCGACCATCAAGGGTGCAACTGCCAACGGGACGACCGACTACTACAACAGCCCGGGTGCCAGCGCACCACCGAAGCTGACCCTGTCCGGCGCGTACTCGGTCGTCGCCAAGAAGGTCAACCAGATCGGGCAGACCGGCAGCGCGTCGGCGTCGGTGTGGACCATCCAGTCGACCGGTACGGCGGTGACCCAAGGACGCACGATCACCCGGGTCGTCACCGAGACGCTTACGGTCGCCCACACGTACAACGCCCCGCTGGAGGGCTCGAACGGCATCAACCTCGGCTCGACCGGCAACAGCGTCAACAACTGCAGCGCGTGCGTCGGCGCCGGCGCCGTCAACGACCCGACGGTGATCTCGAAGGGGATCACCGTGCCGATCCTCGGCACACTCGGGTCCACGACGATCACCGACCCGCCCGGCGACAGCAGCCCCAACTCGACCCCGGGCGCCGCGGAGACCGGAGGACAGCTCGTGCTCCAGGGCGGTGACCTGCAGAACTTCGCCCAGGTCGCGCTAGACCAGGGCGGCACGTCCAACGGCTCGTGCAAGAGCACCTCCGACGTGTGCAACTCGACCACCGTCGTCACCCAGGCCACCCAGGCGCCGGCGATCACGACTCCTGGTTGCCTGCCGGGCGCCATCGGTGCCGCGCTGAACGGAGTCGGCCTGTCGTTGCCGGACCCGCTCGGGGTGGTGCTCAACACCAACCTGGTGGCCAAGCTCGACGCTCAGCCGCCGATCGCTGACACGGTGTGCACCAACCTGCCGATCATCATCCCGACCATTGGGACCACCCTGTCGTCGCTGCCGCTGATCGGGGGCCTGACCAACCTGACCGGCCTCGACGCCAGCCTCGACGCACCCATCGGCGCGGACTGCCTGACCAACGGCGTGCAGTCGGTGCTGACCACGCTCGCCAGCGGCGCCAACCTCACCTGCACGATGGACCCGCCGCAGGACCTCGTCATCAACAACGTGTCCAACCTCAACAACGACGGCACGTGCTCGGGTACCGGGTCGAGCGTGTACCTGGGAACCGGCACCACGGGCTCGCCGCCGGCGTACGTCTCGGCGCTGATCAACAACCCGTGCGGCAACTGCCAGATCACCGGCAACGTCGTGCTGTACGGCGCGCTGGAGTGCGCCACCATCACGGTGCCCCCGGGCTCGACGCTGACGGTGGAGTACCCGACCGACCAGGGCCTCACCGCAGGGCAGACCACGCACCTCGACACGGTGTCGAACTGGAACGAGTGCGAACCGGCGACGTCGGTCAGCGTCTGTCAACCGATCTCCTAGGTAGGCCGATCGGGCGAGCGGTCAGTCCTCCGCTAAGCCGGGGATCCAGCGGCGCAGCTCCGCGCCGTACGGGATCTCCGCGTCGAGCTGGCAGAGCACCCCGATGCTGCCCGCCGCGACCCGGTGCATGAGCAGGTAGTCCGGCGGCAGGTTGAGCTTGCGGCCGAGCTGCGCGGCCGGTGATCGAGGATCCACCACACGCGCCGCCTCGCCGCGCAGCCAGCGCCGCGAGAAGTGGAAGGTGTCCGTGGCGACCGGCTCCAGCAGCGGCTGGACGTAGTCGAGGATCGCCTGCGCGTCCACCTCCAGCCCCTCCGGCACGAACCCCTCGGCCCGCAGACCGTCGAGCACCTCCTGGCCGCGGCCTTCGAGGGCCAACCGGCCCAGTGGCCCCATGGTCGTCGGCAGGCCGTCAGGAAGCCGGTTCACGGCGCCGTAGTCGAGCACGGCGAGTTTCCCGTCGGCGGTCAGCCGGAAGTTGCCGGGGTGCGGGTCGGCGTGGAGCAGGCCGGCACGTGAGGGCCCGGACAGCAGGAAGCGCGCGAAGAGCAGGCCGGCGCGATTGCGGTCCTCGCGCGAACCGTCGCGGATGATCGCCGACAGCGGCGTCCCATCGACCCACTCGGTGACGATGACGTTGCCGGCGTGCGCGACGACCTTCGGTACGACGAAGTCCTCGTCACCGTCGTAGGCCGCGGCGTACTCCGCCTGCGTCTTCGCTTCGAGTGAGTAGTCGAGCTCCTCCTTGACCCGCTCCTTGAGCTCCTTGATCAACGGCTTCACGTCGAGCCCGGGGCTGAGCACCGCGAACATCCGGGCGAACCGCGCCAGCTGGTTGAGGTCGGACATCAGCGCGGGGCCGGCACCCGGGTACTGAAGCTTGACCGCGACCTCGCGGCCGTCGTGCCACACCGCCTTGTGCACCTGCCCGATGGAGGCCGCGGCGGCCGGTTTGTCGTTCCACTCGCGGAACTGCTCGCGCCAGTCGGCGCCGAACGCCTCGGAGAGCACCTGATGCACCGCCGAGGCGGGCATCGGCGGAGCGGCGTCCTGCAGCTTGGTCAGCGCGGCGCGGTACGGCGCGGCCAGATCCTCGGGCAGCGCCGCTTCGAAGACCGACAGCGCCTGGCCGAACTTCATGGCCCCGCCCTTGAGCTCACCGAGCACCTTGAACAGCTGCTCGGCGGTGCGCGCCTGGATCTCGGTCGCGACCATCTCGGCCGGCCGGCCGCCGATCCGCTTGCCCAGACCGACCGCGGTACGGCCCGCCGCACCGAGCGGCAAGCTCGCCAGCTTCACGCTTCGCGAGATCGCCCACTTCGGGATGTCCGACACCCCTCTATTCTCATGGACGGATCTCACGAGGAGCGAAATGGCTGACTACGAGCTGACCTACCCGGGCGGCGTGCTGCCCCTGGACGCGGTCGACGGCACCGAGGCACCTGCGGGCCTGCAGATCTCCAAGCTGCTGGGCACCACCGGCCGGGTGACCTACGACTCCGGGTTCGGCAACACCGCGGCCTGCACCTCGGCGATCACCTTCATCGACGGTGACGCAGGCATCCTGCGCTACCGCGGCTACCCGATCGAGCAGCTGGCGAAGGAGTCGACGTTCCTCGAGACGTCGTACCTGCTCATCTACGGCGAGCTCCCGACCGCCGGCCAGCTCGACGACTTCCGGGGCCGCATCGCGAAGCACACGATGCTGCACGAGGACCTGCGCGACTTCTTCGGCGGGTTCCGCCACGACGCGCACCCGATGGCGGTCCTCAACTCCGCGGTCAGCGCGTTGTCGACGTTCTACCAGGACTCCCTCGACCCGTTCGACGCCGACCAGGTCGAGCTGTCCACGATCCGGCTGCTCGCCAAGGTGCCGACGATCGCGGCGACGGCGTACAAGAAGGCCGTCGGCCAGCCGGCGCTCTATCCCGACAACTCGATCGGGTACGTCGAGAACTTCCTGCGGATGACCTTCGGCGTCCCGGCGGAGTCCTACGACGTCAACCCGGTCATGGCGCGGGCGCTGGACATGCTGTTCATCCTCCACGCCGACCACGAGCAGAACTGCTCGACGTCCACCGTGCGCATGGTCGGGTCTGCCAACGCCAACATGTTCACCTCGATCGCCGCCGGCATCGGCGCGCTGTCGGGCCCGCTGCACGGCGCGGCCAACCAGGCCGTCATCGAGATGCTCGAGGGCATCGCCGCCGACGGTGGCGACATGAAGGCGTTCGTCGAGCGGGTCAAGAAGAAGGAGCCCGGCGTCAAGCTGATGGGCTTCGGCCACCGGGTCTACAAGAACTACGACCCGCGCGCGGCCATCGTGAAGCAGGCCACTCACGACGTACTGACCAACCTGGGCGTCTCCGACCCGCTGCTCGACCTCGCGATCCAGCTCGAGGAGATCGCCCTCGCGGACGACTACTTCATCGAGCGCAAGCTCTACCCGAACGTCGACTTCTACAGCGGCGTCATCTACAAGGCCATGGGCTTCCCGACCCGGATGTTCACCGTGCTGTTCGCGCTCGGCCGACTGCCGGGCTGGATCGCGCACTGGCGGGAGATGATGACCGACTCGGACACCCGGATCGGCCGGCCCCGCCAGGTCTACACCGGCGCCACCGAGCGCTCCTACGTGACGGTCGGCGACCGCAAGTAGCCAGCCGGTGACCACCGACCCGGCAGGTCTCGCGATCCCGCCGGGTGGCTGCCTGGTCCACATCGGCTTCGACAAGACCGGTACGACGGCACTGCAAGGTGCCTTCCACCGTGACCGGGCGCGGATCCGCGACCTCGGGGTCCGCTATCCCGGCGACGAGGCCTATCACAAGAGCGCAGGCATCGCGGTCACGCAGGCGCGGGGCAACACCGGCGACGCGGCCGTCACGACGGCGGACTGGCGAGCCCTCTGTCGGGAGGTTCGCGCGGCACGCGGCGAGCGGGTGTTCGTCAGCAGCGAGTGGCTGTGCCGCGCCAGCGACGCCCAGGCCGAGCGCGTCGTCGACGGGCTCGGCGGGCAGCGGGTGCACGTCGTGGCGACGCTGCGGCCGCTGGCCAAGATCCTGCCGTCCGCCTGGCAGCAGTACGTCAAGGACGGCTTCACCGGCGACTACGACTCGTGGCTTCGCGGGATGCTGGTCGAGGCGCCGTACGTCGAGCCGACGCCGTGGTTCTGGATCCGCCACAGCCACGACGTCGTACTGGCGCGCTGGGCGCAGATCGTCGGACCCGAGCGCGTGACCGCGATCGTCGTGGACGGTCTCGATCACGACCTGCTGCTGCGCCAGTTCGAAGGCTTGCTCGCCCTGCCCGCCGGCACGCTCGTCGGTGAGCCGGAGGGCAAGCGCAACGCGTCGTTGACGTTGCCGGAAGTCGAGCTGCTGCGACGGGTCAACCTGGCCTTCGCCGAACGTGGGCTGCCGGACGACCTGTACGCCGCGGCGATCCGCTCCGGAATGCTGCCGCGGCTCGCGGACGCCCGAACCGAGCTGGCCGCGCCGTACCCGATCGAGACCCCGCAGTGGGCGCTTGAGCGAGCGGCGCAGATCGGCTCGGCGGCGGCGGCGGCGATCGCCGCGTCGGGGATCCGGGTGCTCGGCGACCTCGCCTCATTGGGCGCTGCTCCACCGGGGCGGGCGTCGGGTCCCCGTAGCGCGACCGGCGACCTGCCCGTCGAGGTGGCGACCGTCGCCCAGTCGATCATCGGCGTCCTGGCGGGCACCAGGCCCGACCGCCCGAAGCCCCCGTCGCCGCCCCGCTGGCGTCGCCGCCCGATCTCACCCCTCAAAGAGTTCTAACCCACCCCACCCCCGCCCTTACGTCGAGCCCAACGTTGTTGGTCACTCAACGGGGGTTGAAAGACCAACAACGTTGGGCTCGACGTAAGGAGGGGTAAGTCAGGAGGCGGCTTGGTGTTGCTCGGGTTCCCAGGCGGGGCACCCGCACTCGGGGTGGGCGAGGACGGTACGCCGGCGAAGCGTCAGCTCGGACAAGCCCAGCTCGACCGTTCCGCCGAGCAACGGCGAGACGAAGCGCGCGTCGTCGAGCCAGGCGAGGACGTGCATCGCGGTCAACGACGCCGCCGCGCTGGACAGCGCCACGTCGCACGGCTCGACCGGCCGCGTCTCACCGACGAGCTGCGCGGCGAGCACCGGCCAGACCGGGTCCCGGTCAGCCCGGGCGAGCTCGAGGCAACGCAGACAGGGCGAGCGGCCGGGCACGACCAGCGGCCCGATGGAGGCGGTCGTCTCGCGCACCATCACGAGCAGATGCGCCCGGCGACGGACCCGGACCAGCCACTCCGGCGGGAACGCCGAGCCGGTCGGGGCGAGCACGACCAGCGAGCGATTCGAGCCGTGGGAAGCGCCGCCGGCGGCCGCGGTGCGCACCGTGCTCACGACCGCGTTGGCGGCGTCCCCGCGCCGGTGGTGCACCCCGATGGCCCGGACGCCACCGGGAGCGAGGTCGGCCGGCCGCAGCAGCGCGGGATCGTCGACCACCACCCGACCGACACCGGCGGCGGCGAGCAGCGCCGCCAGCGTCGAGCCCGTGCGTCCGGCGCCGAGCACCTCGACGGTGGCCGCCTGCCGGCTCGCCATCGCCCGCGCGGCTCCGCCCGGACGCGGATGGCACAGCGACAGCGACAGCTGGTCGGGGGTCAGCCGGCCGGAGGTCGCGTTGGTCGGGGCGCCGAGCTCGGCGTCGTCGAGCACGCCGGCACTGCTCAGCAGCTCGAGCAGCGTCTGCCCGCGGTGCACCGGCTGGCCCAGCCGGCCGGCCTCGGCGATCGCGGCGTCGCTCTCGCGGCTGCCGTCGAGCAGCGTCAGGAGCTCTCGGTCAGCCGAGCTCACGCCGCTGACGACGACCGCATGTCGCGGATCGACGCCGAACTGAAGGGTGGACGGGTCGCGCCAGAGTCGGCGCAGTGCGGGCTTGAGCACCGGACGCATGTGCGCTCCTTGGTGAGGGTCAGCTCGTCGGGACGGACAGGGCGCCGGCAGCCTGCCACCGCGACCACCCCACGCGCATCCGGCCGTCCACAGGAGCGCAGCAGACATACGAAAGGCGCCTGACGGACTCCGTCAGGCGCCTTTCGGCAGTGCGGGTGCGCTGCGCTGAATCCTCAGGCCTTGCCCAGGATCCGGTTCACCTTGGTGCCGCAGACCGGGCAGGGGCCCTGCGCCATGCGGCGGCCCGACTCGCTGGTGCGGATCTCACCTTCGAACTTGCGCTTCTCCTTGCACTTCACGCAGTAGCCCTCATAGGTGTCGGCCATCTCGTCCTCCTCGATCGATCGCCGCCGGCCGGGACCGGCCGAACCTGCTGACAACGCTACCGTCGCCACGCTCGAAATCCGTGGATTCGAGCGTGAGCGCCGCGTTGCCCGCTAGCCTCCGCGGCGTACCAGGCAGCCCCTACCGAATCGGATTCGGTCAGGTTTTCGGGCAGGAGTTCCCCATGAGCGCACCCCTTCGCGTCGAACGACGGCCCTCCGGGGTGGCGATCTTGACCCTCGCGCTCCCCGAGCGGCGCAACGCGATGACCGGCGAGCTGACGGCCGCGTGGACCGCCGCGATCGACGAGCTGCGCGCCGACCCGGCGCTTCGCTCGGTCGTGGTCACCGGCGAGGGCAGCGCCTTCTGCTCCGGCGGCGACCTGTCGTGGATCGGGGAGTCGCCGGACCTGACCGTCCCGGCGATCCGCGACCGGATGCTGCCCTTCTACCGGGCGTGGCTGGCGATCCGCGACCTGGAGGTGCCCAGCATCGCCGCGGTGAACGGACCCGCCGTCGGGGCGGGCCTGTGCCTCGCGCTCGCCTGCGACCTTCGCTACGCGGCCGCCTCGGCCACGCTGTCGGCGCCGTTCACGGCCCTCGGGATGCACGCCGGCATGGCGGCGACGTACCTGCTTCCCGCCACGGTCGGCATCCCGGCCGCGCGCGACCTGCTGCTCACGGGCCGCCGGGTGGACGCCGACGAAGCGCTGCGGCTCGGGCTGGTGAACGGCGTGTACGACGGCGCCGAGCTGCTCGACCGGGCCATCGACGTCGCCGAGCAGATCGCCGGCAACGGCCCGGTCGCGGTGCGGCTGACCGTCGCCGGGCTGCGCAACGGCGCGCCACGCAGCCTCGACGAGGCGTTGCAGTACGAGGCGCTCGCCCAGCCGACGACGTTCGCCAGCGCCGACCTCACCGAGGGCCTCGCTGCGGCCAAGGAGCGTCGCAAGCCCCGCTTCCAGGGCAAGTAGCGCGACGCCGGCCCGCAACGCTCGACGCGGGCCGGGACATCTGGCCACGGGCAATACGAAGCCCCCGAGGCTTCGCACGACAGCCGTTCGCCTTCCCCTTGCGAACGTCCGCCTGGTCAACCACGGGGGCTCCGTTGACATGACCGTACGGAAGCGGTGGGAGCCGCGTCAACGCCCGTCGACGCCGCCCTGTGGACGATGCTGGGGACGAGCTGGGGACGAGCAGGGGTGTCGTTGTGGACGTCACTGTCCACCGACTGTGTACGGCGATGGGGACGCCCGCGGCACGCCGTCACGACCTGCGGGAACGCCGTACACCGGTTGTGCACAGCAACTCCCCGGCGGGTTTCGCGCCGAAACCGTCGGGTTGCGCCGCTAGCGTCAGCCGGGTGACCGCGCAACCGGCTCCGGAGGTCGCTGTCGTGCGCAGCGCCCGCCGCCGGCGTACGGTCGCCGCGCACCGGGAAGGCGACCGGATCGTGGTGTCCGTGCCGGCGCGGATGTCGCGCGCCGAGGAAGCCCGCTGGGTCGAGCTGCTCGTGACCCGGGTGCTGGCCAAGGAAGCACGGCTCGCGCCGTCGGATGCCGACTTGCTCGCCCGTGCCGGGCGGCTGTCCGAGTCCTATCTCGGCGGGCGCGCCGTGCCGGCGAGCGTGCGCTGGGTGGACACGATGCGGTCTCGATGGGGCTCCTGCACCCCGCTCGATCGCACGATCCGGATCTCGCGGCGCCTGGAGGGGATGCCGGAGTACGTCGTCGACTACGTGCTGTTGCACGAGCTCGTCCATCTGCTCGTGCCCGGTCACGGTCCGGCGTTTCGCGCCGAGCTCGCCCGCTACCCGAAGCTAGAGCGTGCCGAAGGCTTTCTCGAGGGGCTCAGCGCAGCGGATCGCTGACCGACGCCCGCAGCTCAGCCCGTCGGGGGGTCGAGCTCGGAGATGTCCAAACCGTCGTCAGGTCCACGGTCGGCCCAGCCCTGCGGGTCGTCGAGATCGCTCGCGGCGGGCAGCAGGTCGGGGTGGTCCCAGATCGCGTCACGGCCCTCGACGCCGCGGCGCGCCGCCAGCGTCTGCCACAACACCGCCGCGTCGCGGGCGCGGCGCGGACGCAGCTCGAGACCCACGAGAGTGGCGAACGTGCGCTCGGCCGGCCCGCCGGTCGCGCGCCGGCGCCGCATCGTCTCCTGCAGCGCCCCGAAGCTCGGTAGCGACGCGCTCGCGGCCGCGGCAGTCGTCACGTCGACCCAGCCTTCGACGAGGGCGAGTGCGGTCTCGAGCCGCTCCAACGCCGACTGCTGCGCCGGCGAGTTGGTCGGTTCGAACAGACCCTGGCCGAGCGCCTGCTGAAGCGCCTCGGGATCCGACGGGTCGACCATGCCGACCAGGTCCTCGATCCGCGAGCTGTCGATCGAGATGCCCTCGGCGTAGGCGCGCACCGCACTGAACAGGTGACCGCGCAGCCACGGCACGTGAACGAACAGGCGCTGGTGCGCCGCCTCACGCAGCGCGATGAACAGCCTCACCTGGTCGCCCGGCACCGCCAGGCCGTCACCGAACGCGCGGACCGACTCCGGCAGCAGGGCCGCGACGCCGGCCGGGCCGAGCGGCAGCCCGATGTCGGTGGCGGCCACCACCTCGGTCGCGAGCGTTCCCAGCGCCTGACCGACCTGACTGCCGAACACCAGACCGCCGACCTGAGTCATGACACCGATCAACGGCGCCGCCATGGCGCGCATCTCCTCGGGGATCGCCTGACCCATCGCGGCCGACACCTGGGCGGCGACCGGCTCGACGAGCTCGCTCCACGACGCGCGCGTCGCCTCGAGCCAGCGCCGCCGGCTCCACGCCTCGGTGCTCGTGACGCCCGATGGCAGCGACGTCACCGGGTCGAGCCACAGGTCGGCGAGGCGGACCGCGTCGGCGACCTCGGCGGCCTCCGCCGCGGTGGTGCCGGCGTCGGCACCGATCACGGCCATCGCCGACTGACGGGCGACCTGCCAGTTGACCGGCCCGGTCTCCCCCGACATGAGGTCGCCGAGCTGATGCAGCATCGCTCCCAGGTCCGGAGCGGCGTTGAGCGCGGCGAACGGATCGACCGGCTCACCCGGCTCGTCGCCGGAGCCGCCGCTCGGGCCGAAGCCCATCGGAGGGCGTGTCATGAGCAAACGGTAGTTGCCAAGATGGACCGGTGGGCACCGACGGTGAGCGCGTTCGCCGTCGGCGCAGCCCCGCCGTCATCGGACTGACCGGCGCCGACACGCCCCTGGGCGGCGCGTTCGCCGAGCTTGCCCGCGGCCATCCGTCGACGCCGACGCTCACCCGCGTCGACGACGTGTCGGCGGCCGCGCTCGACGGTGTCGACGTCGTCGTCCACCTGGCGGTCGACCGGTCGGCGACCACCCCGAGCGCCCAGCGCCACGCCCGCAACGTGGACGGCACGGAGGCGCTGCTGGACGCCGCCGCGGCGGCCGGGACCGGTCGCGTCGTACTGCTGACGAGCGCGATGGTGTACGGCGCGAGCGCGACCAACCCGGTCCCGCTCGACGAGGACGCGCCACTGCTTTCCGGCGCGCCGGCCGGGTTGCTCGGCGAGTGGCTGGCGATGGAGCGGGCTGCCGCTGCCTGCGCAGCGGCCGGCGGACCCGAGGTGGTCTCGGTGCGGCCCGCGTCCGTGGTCGGCGTCGTCGCCGACTCGCTGCTGCCCGGGTTGTTCGAGGCGGTACGACTGCTGGCGATCCGTGACGGCCGCTGCCACTGGCAGCTCTGCCACACCGACGACCTGCTCAGCGCACTGATGGCAGCCGCGACCGGGGCCGTGACGGGCGCGGTGACGGTCGGGTGCGACGGTTGGATGGCGCAGCGGCAGGTCGAGGCGCTCGCGGACATGCGTTCGGTCGTGCTCCCAGGCGCCGTCGCCTTCGCGACCGCCGAGCGGCTGCACCGGATCGGCATGCTGTCCTCGCCGTCCTCCGATCTGCAGTACCTGATCGACCCGTGGGTGGTCGGAGCGCAGCGGCTGCGGGCGACCGGCTGGCAGCCTGCGTGGACCAACCAGGCGGCGCTGGCCGCTCACCTCGACACCCTCGGCGAGCGGGTCGGCAGCAGCTTCGGGCTCCTCGACCGCAAGAACGCGACGCGGGCGGCCGCCGGGGCCGGGGCGACGCTTGCCGTGGTCGGCTCGCTGGCGCTGGCGCGCGCCCGCAACCGACGTCGCTGACTGCCTGATCGGGCGGCGCGGGACCGCTGAACCGAAGCGGTCGAGCCCCTACACTGACGCGCATGGGTGTCCTCGCGTGGCTCGGTGTGCCTGCGGTCGCCACGGTCGTCGCCATCGTGTGGGTCAACTGGGCCGCCCGGCCCCGCGGGCCGGTCGAGGTCGAGCAGTCGTTGGCCGAGCGCGAACGCTTCAAGGCCGCGTTCTCCCGGCCCGAGGCCACCGTCGAGGTCGATCGGACGCCGCACCACGTCTGAGCGCTTGATCAACTGACCTCAACCTCACCGCGGCGGCTGCCGAAACGCCTATAAGGGTTCGAATCAGCGACTATCAGCCGTCACGCCTCAGTGAGCCGGGGGACCGTATGGAGCACGTGGTCTTCTACCAGTCGACGCAGGGCACTCCGGCGTTTCGTCGCATGGCCTCGATCGAGGACGCGGTCAGCTTCGCCGAGCATCTGCGCAACGTCGAAGGCGTCACGGACTTCTCGGTCTATGCGCTGAGCCCGGTGTCGTTGAAGCTGCGGGCGTACTACCACGTCGAGGTCTCCGAGGCGGTCCGCGCCCGCGCCCTTCCGGCCGAGACCGGCCTGCCGCCGGCCGCCTCCGCACCAGCCGCGTCCGCGCCGCCCGCTGCGTCCGCGCCGCCCGCAGCGGACCCGCCGACGCGGACCACCGCGGCGGATGTCGCCACGCCGCCCCCGGCGCCGCCGCCGAGCGCCGACCGCTACGCGATTCCGGAGGACGTTGCGCCGGCCGAGGCGGAAAGCTCCGAGGAGCCGGCAGCCGACGACGCAGCGCCCGCCAACCCTGCGACCGCCGGCAGCATGCCGTTCGTCGCGGCGCCGACCGCCACCCCCACCGCCATCCCTACCGCGACCAGGTTCGGCCAGACGGATGCCTTCGTGAAGGACGACCCGGTCGAGCCTCCCGCGGCATCTGCGGAGCCGCCCGCCCCGATCGATCCCGGTGTGGTCGACCCGACGGTCGAGGAAGTGGTACCGGTTCCGACCGGACGGCGCAGCATGGGCTTCTTCGCCCGCTCGTAGTCGCGACCACAGACTCTTCGCAGCACACCCGGATAGGCTTTCGCGGGCCATGAGCCGCCGCGGAATGACCTTCGGGATCGCCGCAGCCCTCTTCTTCGCCATGATCGTGGTCGCGGCGCGGATGCCGGTGCCCTACGTCGTACTCGTGCCCGGCCCGGTCACCGACACCCTCGGCCACACCACCGCCGCCGACAGCATCACCGGCAAGCCCGGGGACGTCATCCAGATCTCGGGTGCCAAGGTGCAGCCGACCGACGGGCACCTCTACATGACGACCGTCGGGCTGATCCCCGGCAGCTGCGACGAGCACCCGACGCTGTGGGACGCGATGAAGGCGTGGTTCAACTCGACCGAGGCGATCGAGCCGCAGGAAGTCCAGTGCCCGCCGGGTCAGAGCAGCGCGAAGGTGAACCAGCAAGGCGTCGACGAGATGACCCAGGCGCAAAGCGACGCGGTCTACGCCGCACTGACCGAGCTCGGCTACCACGCGACGGGCAACGCGGTGTTCATCGGGTCGATCACCCCCGACGTGCCGGCAGCCGCCGTGCTCAAGCCGAACGACGAGATCGTCTCGGCGAACGGCACCACGATCACCAGCCCGGAGCAGCTCGTCTCGCTGGTCAAAGCACTGTCACCCAACGACTCCGTCACGTTCGTGGTGGAACGCGCCGGCACGCGGAAGACGGTGCAGGTGCGCACCATCCGCGGCTCCGACGGCAAGGCGAAGCTCGGGATCAGCATCGAGACCCGGCCGACCTTCAACGGCATCAACGTGTCGATCGGGATCGACCCGGACGTGATCGAAGGCCCCAGCGCCGGTACCGCGCTGGCTCTGGGCATCATCGACAAGCTGACCCCGGGCGGCATCACCGGCGGGCGCACCATCGCCGGCACCGGGACGGTGAGCCGGCTCGGCAAGGTCGGGCCGATCGGGGGGATCCAGCAGAAGATCGCCGCGGCCGTCGACGCCGGCGCGAGTGTCTTCTTCGCGCCGGCGAGCGAGTGCGCCGACGCCAAAGCGGTCGCTCCATCGTCCCTTGCGCTCGTCGCCGTCACGACGCTGCACGGCGCGGTGCTCGCGCTCGAAGCGATCAAGAGCGGCAGCGACAACTACCCGCACTGCTGATGCCGATCGCCGCCTGGGCGCGTAGCGCCACGTCGGCGCCCCGCGACCTCTAGCCTGGCTATTCGTGGCGCCCGCCGTACCGTTTGCGCTGCTCGGCGTCGTCCAGCTGGCAGCTGTGGCGGTGTGGCTGGGCTTCGCGGCTGCGTGCTGCTTCCCCGGCCTGGTGCGCCGCACCACGCCCGTGGTGGTGATGGCCTCCCTCGCGATGGCGGCCGCGGACGCCCTGACCGCGCTCCACCTCGATGTCGCGTCATCCGACGGCATCGGGCTGTTGCGGGTGATCGCGTTGGCGCTTCTCGTGCTCGGCCTCGCCGACGGCGCCCCTCAGCGCCCGAGCACCGCGCTCCCCGCGATCACCGCTCCGCTCGGGGCGCGGACGTCCGTCGCGATGGCAGGGGGGATCGTCGGGATCGTCGCCGCGGCGACGGCGGTGTTCCGCGGCTTCCGGCCAGGTGGCGACCGGCGGATCGGCGCATGGCTCGGCGCCGGACTCGCCCTCACCGCCACGGCGGCAGCGCTCGCCGGGCCGAGCGCGACGAACAAGAATGCGGCACTCGCGCAGCTGGCCGCGCGCGGCGCAGCCTGCATCGCGCTGGCCGTCGTCATCGGCCTGATCGCCCGCGCCAGCCTGCTGGGCAAGATCGTCACCGCCATCGTTGCCGGCGTCGTCGCGATGGCGGTGGGCGGGGTCGCGGTCGTCGGCATCGGCGTCGCGGCCGAGGTGCAGCACGACCAGTCGAACCGGCTGCTGCGCGTCGCCGACACCCAGCAGCAGAACTTCCAGTCCCTCGAGACCCGTGCCGGCCTGCTGGCGCAGCTGCTCGTCGAGTGCGTCCAGCAGAGGAAGCAGAACTGCCCGGCCACCCTCCAGTTCTTCGCCGAGGACCCGAGCTACTTCGCCGCGGTCTACCAGCCCGGCAAGGGCGTCAAGCTCATCGCGCCGAACAAGACCGCGCTGGAGAACACCGCGCTGCTGCAGCTGGCAGGAAGCAACGTCGTACGCGGCGCGCTTCGTCTCGGCTCGACGTTCCAGACCGTCGCTTCCGGCGCCATCCTGCTGTCGGGCGCGCCCGTCCAGCTCGCGCTGATCTCAGCAGTGCCCAACAGCGTGAGCGCGCAGGTGAAGCCGTCGTTCGTCGCGATCTACGGCATCGGGCTCGTCGACCGCTACCTCGCGACGCTGCAGAACGAGATCGGCTACGACGTCTCGATCATCGCCGACGGCTACGTCATCGCCAGCAGCCTCAACACCCCGGACCGGGCGCAGGTGCTCAGCGAGGACAAGTCCAACGGCATCGAGTCCCAGGACCCGACGCTGTCGACAGTGGTTCCCGCGCAGGGCACGGCACCCACCGTCGCGTTCGTGCCGATCACCGCCGCCGGCAACGACAACGTACGGATCGCCACACTTGCGGTGAGCCAACCGGCCAGTGCCGCGCTCGCGGCTCAGCGCAGCGTGTTGCGACGGCTCGTGCTCACCGCGCTCGCAGTTCTCGTGACGATCGCGATGGTCGCCTTCCTGATGGCGCAGCGCATCTCGGAGCCGGTGCGCCGCCTCACGCTGGCGGCGGGGCGGGTGCGCGCCGGAGACCTCGACAGCACGGTCGCGGTCGAAAGCATGGACGAGGTCGGCGAGCTGGCGCGCGCGTTCGACGCCATGACCAGCTCGTTGCGCGGCCTGACCGGCGACCTGCGCGACGCCGCGGAGCTCGAAGCGCGATTGCGCGCCCGGCTCGAGACCGTGGTCAGCTCGATGACCGACGGCCTGGTCACGACCGACGGCACCGGTGTCGTCGTCGCGGCGAACCCGATGGCGCTGGAGCTGCTCGGCTGCACCGAGTCCGACATCATCGGCCGCGAGCTCGCCGACGCCGTCGACGTACGTGGCCCGGACGGCGCGCCGCTGCTCGGTCCCGGCCGCGGGCTCGCGATCGCCGACGGGCTGCTCAGCCGCGGGGACGGCGAAGAGCCCATTGCGGTCCGGGTCTCGCGGGCCCCGCTGTCGGGTCAACCGGGCGAAGTGGTCGTCATCTCCGACCGCACCCGCGAGCGCGAGATCGAACGGCTGAAGACGGAGTTCCTGTCGAACGTCAGCCACGAGCTGCGCACGCCACTGACCCCGATCCGGGGCTATGCGGAGATGCTGGCGCGCCGTCCTGACCTGCCGCCGGAGCGGGTGAAGACGTTCGTCTCGGAGATCCTCGCGGGCACGGTACGCATGAGCCGCGCGGTCGAGCTGCTGGTCGACGTCGCCGCGCTCGACGCTGGACGGGTGTCCCCGACCCGCGACAAGGTCGTCGTCGCGAACCTCGTCGACGACCGGCTCGCCGCGTGGCGGGAGCGGTACCCCGAGCGTGCCAAGGACCTGCATCGGCGGGTCGCCGGCAAGCTCCCGCCCGTCGAGGTGGACTCGCGTTGGCTGGCAAAAGCTCTCGACGAGCTCGCCGACAACGCCGTGAAGTACACCGCCCCGGGCACGTCGATCACGCTGGGCGCGGCCCGCGCGGAGGGCGGCGCGGTGAGCATCTCGGTGCGCGACGCCGGGGAGGGCATCGACACCGACCGGCTGGGCGAGCTGCTCGGGGACTTCTCCCAGGCCGACGCCTCCGACACCCGCAAGGTCGGCGGGATGGGGCTCGGGCTCGGGTTCGTGACCCGGGTCGCCGATGCCCTCGGCCTCACGCTGGAAGTCAGCTCGGAACCGGCCAAGGGTGCGGAGTTCTCGATCGAGGTTCCGGCCGCCGCCGAGTGATGACGGCGCGGTCGTCGACCTCGGCCGATAGGTTGCGGGTGTGACGTTCAACCTGCCGCGCCCGCAGCTCCCGCCGCTGAATCGCCGCGTGCAGATCGCCGCTGTGGCAGTCGCGGTGCTCGTTGTCCTGTTCATCCTCTGGTCGGTCTTCGCCAGCGAGTTCACCGACTTGTTGTGGTTCCGCTCCGTCGGTTACTCGTCGGTGTTCAGCAGACGGCTGGTCACCGAGATCGTGCTGTTCTGCCTGTTCGGCAGCGTGATGGCCATCGTCGTCGCGACGAACATCTTCATCGCCTACAAGCTGCGACCCAAGGAGCCCCCGCACTCCCTCGAGCAGCAGCAGCTCGACCGGTACCGGCGGCTGATCCATCCGTGGCGCGGTTGGCTGCTCGCCGCGGTCGCGCTGCTCATCGGGATCATCACGGGCGCCACGGCGTCGCGCCATTGGGCGACCTGGCTGATGTGGCGCAACGGGACGCGCTTCGGGATGAAGGACCCGCAGTTCCACAAGGACATCTCGTACTTCGCCTTCACCTATCCAATGCAACGGTTCACGCTCGGCACGTTGTTCGCGGTGGTTGCGGTCTCCCTCGTGGCCGCCCTCGTGACCGCCTATCTCTACGGCTCGTTGCGACTGCAGACCCCCGGACCGAAGTGGACGCCGGCCGGACGGGTCCACATCTCGGTGCTGCTGGGAGTGTTCGTCTTGCTCAAGGCGTTCGCGTACTGGCTGGACCGCTACGGCCTGGCGTTCTCCGGCCGGGGCATCGTGACCGGACCGTCGTACACCGACGTCCACGCCGTGCTGCCCGCAAAGACGATCCTCGTCTTCGTCGCGATCATCTGCTCGTTGCTGTTCTTCGCCAACATCTACACGCGCAACTGGATGCTGCCGGCCGTCGCGTTCGGGCTGATGGTCATCTCGGCACTCGTGATCGGCGGCGCCTACCCGGCGCTGGTCCAGCAGTTCAAGGTGAAGCCGAGCGCGCAGGACCTCGAAGCGCCTTACATCCATCGCAACATCGACGAGACGACGCTCGCCTACGGCATCGGCACGAACAACGTGACGACCGAACAGTACGCCGGGGTGTCCACCGAGACCCCCGCCCAGCAGCGGCAGCAGGTCAGCCAGGACGCCCAGCTCCGGGTGCTCGACCCGAACGTCGTGTCGCAGACCTTCGAGCAGCTGCAACAGCAGCGGTCGTTCTACTCCTTCGAGGACTCCCTCGACGTCGACCGCTACCCGCTGAGCAGGAACGGCGGGCTGACCGACGTGGTGATCGGGACCCGCAACATCAATCTCAGCGGCCTGCAGCCCAGCCAGCGGAACTGGATCAACGACCACCTCGTCTACACCCACGGCTACGGCGTCGTCGCGGCACAGGCGGACACCGCGCAATCCGACGGCTCCCCCGACTTCGTCGAGTCCGACCTGCCACCGACCGGGTCGATCAGCAACCTGCAGACGACGACGGACGACAAGTTCCAGCCGCGGATCTACTTCGGCGACGGTTCCCCGAACTACTCGATCGTTGGCGCGCCGCCCGGCGCCCGACCCCGTGAGCTCGACCTGCCGACCGATAGCGGCTCCGGTCAGACCAACTTCACCTATGCCGGCGGTGGCGGCGTACCGATCGGTTCGTTCTTCAAGCAGCTGCTGTACGCGTGGAAGTTCAAGGACAAGAACATCCTGCTGTCCAGCGGGGTCAACCAGGACTCCCGCATCCTCTACATCCGCGACCCCCGCTCGCGGGTCGCAAAGGTCGCTCCCTGGCTCACCCTCGACGGCGACCCGTACCCGGTCGTCGTCAACGGGCAGATCCTGTGGGTCGTCGACGGCTACACGACCAGCGACGGCTTCCCGTACTCGGAGCAGGAGTCGCTGAGCTCGTCGACCAAGACGTCGCTGAACACGACCACCAACGCGGTCGCGTCGCAGCGCAATGCGCAGATCAACTACATCCGCAACTCGGTCAAGGCGACCGTCAACGCCTACACCGGCCAGGTCACGCTCTACGAGTGGAACCAGGTGAAGACCGCGTGGACGCCTGACCCGCAGCCCGACCCGGTCCTCCAGACCTGGGAGAAGGCCTTCCCCGGTGTCGTCAAGCCGCAGTCGGACATGCCGACCGACCTGATCGCGCACCTTCGATACCCGGAGGACCTGTTCAACATCCAGCGGACTCTGATCGCGCACTACCACGTGACCGATCCGCGCTCGTTCTACAACGGCACCGAGTTCTGGAACGTCCCCTACGACCCGACGCTCAACAACGGCGAGTCGACGGTGCCGCAGCCGTCCTACTACCTGACGATGTCGCCGGACGGCGGCACGACGACACCGGTCTTCTCGTTGACCTCGCCGCTGGTCTCGCTCACCCGGCGAAATCTCACCGCGTACCTGTCGGTCGACTCCCAACCCGGTCCGGACTACGGCAAGTTCACCCTGCTCACGTTGCCGGCCAACGCCGGGCTGGCCGGTCCGGGTCAGGTGCAGAACGAGCTCGACTCCAACACGACCATCTCCCCTCAGCTGACGCTGCTGAGCTCCGGTGGCTCGGTGATCATCAAGGGCAACCTGCTCACCATCCCGGTCGCCGGCTCGATGCTGTACGTCGAGCCGCTGTACGTGCAGGCCTCCGGCGGGCAGTCCTTCCCGGTGCTGCGCGAGTTCCTCGTCTACTCCGACGGCAACGCGGCGTACCAGCCGACGCTCGACGCCGCCCTCAACCAGGTGTTCGGCGTGAAGGGAGCGGCGCCACCCGCGTCCGGCAGCTCCGGGACGTCGACCGGCTCCACCACGACCTCACCCCCGACGACCGGCGCGCCGGCGTCCGCGGCGTTGCGGCAGGCGATCGCCGATGCGCAGCAGGACGAGCGAAACGCGGAGGCGGACCTGCGACGCGGTGACTTCGCGGCGTACGGGCGGGACGAGACTGCCCTGAAGTCCGACCTGGCCCGGGTCGCGGCCGCTGCCGGCGGCACGTCGCCGTAACGCGTCGCGGGGTGACTAGCCCGGCCATGACTAATCCGGGCCATGCCAGGAACGGCTAAATGACAACGATCCGCTATTCAGATGGATACGGGTCCCGGCAATGCTCACCAAAGGCTCATCGCGCACCCATGCCGCGCGAAGCCGGAGGAGGCAGACGATGCGCGGTCGACCGGCGCCCTCGAAGGTACGGCGGCTCGCCGCCGCGATCCTGTCGGGCGGGCTGCTCGCCGGCGGGCTGAGCGCAGCTGCGCCGGCCGCCGCCTCGACGCCGGTCACGGTGATCGTCCAGGGGCCGGCCGTGTCGGTCGTCGAGACGCTGGTGTCGACGGTCGGCGGTCACACCACGACGCCGCTTCCTCTGATTGACGGCGTCGTCGCCCAGGTCCCGTCGAACGCTGCGCTCAACCTGCTCGACGCGCTGGGGCTGGTCACCAGTCCGGACGCTCCGGTCGCCGTCGACGGGCTCGTCGGCGCACTGCCCGCGACGGCGCCCGCGGCCGCCAGCTCGTTTCCGGCCTCGACCGGCGCGACGAAGCTCGCGGCGAACGGCGTCGACGGCTCGGGGGTCGGCGTCGCGGTCCTCGACACCGGCATCGACCCAATCCCGGACTTCGGCAGCCGACTGATCGGCGGCGTCGACTTCTCCGGCGCCGGCAACCCACTCCAGGACAGCTACGGTCACGGCACGTTCGTCGCGGGCCTGATCGCCGGCAGCGGCGCCTCGTCGGCTGGCGCGTACCCGGGTGAGGCGCCCGGCGCGAACCTGGTGTCGATCAAGGTGGCGGGCGCCACCGGCGTCACCGACGTCGCGAAGGTCATCGAGGGCATCGCCTGGGCGATCAACAACCGGGCGGCGTACGGCATCAAGGTGCTCAACATGTCCCTCGGCGAGGTGCCGACCGGACCGACGCAGCTGAACCCGCTCGACCAGGCGGTCGAGAGCGCGTGGCAAGCCGGGATCACCGTGGTCACCTCGGCCGGGAACTCGGGTCCGGGCCAGGGCACCATCACCTCGCCCGGCGACGACCCCGACGTCGTCACCGTCGGTGCACTCGACGACACCGCAACCGCCGGCGGCGGCAACGCGTCGGTCCCCGCGTTCAGCAGCGAGGGACCGACCTCCGCCAACGGCTGGCTCAAGCCCGACCTCGTCGCCTCCGGTCGCTCGGTGGTCAGCCTCCGCGCACCCGGCTCGACCATCGACCAGACCTACCCCAGCGCAGAGGTCGGCGCCGCGAACTTCGTCGGGTCCGGCACGTCGTTCTCCGCGGCGATCACCAGCGGCGCGGCCGCCCTGGTCGCCGAGCAGAACCCCTCGGCGACACCGGACGAGATCAAGGCGCGACTGCTCGCCACCGCCACCCCCGGCCCTACCGGCAACGCGTCGCTCGAGGGTCATGGTGTGCTCGACGCGTACGACGCGGCGACCGCCCCCGCCGTATCGCTGAACCAGCAGCGCTTCCTCGGGCTGGCGATCCCGGCGGTCCCCGGAGTCTCGATCCCGCTGCTGTCGACGTGGTCGGTCTCGTCGTGGAACCCGGCGAACTACAGCACGAACGTCACGGCGTCGGCGTGGAACGCGTCCGCGTGGAACGCCTCAGCCTGGAACGCCAGCGCTTGGAACGCCTCGGCCTGGAACGCGTCCGCGTGGAACGCCTCGGCCTGGAACGCCTCGGCCTGGAACGCGTCGTCTTGGAACGCGTCCGCGTGGAACGCCAGCGCCTGGAACGCCTCTGCGTGGAACTCCTCGTCATGGTCGTGACCGCTCGATGACCGGCCTGCCGATGCGGGCTCGCCTGCTCATCACCGTCGTCACGGTCGCTGCCATCGCGACAGCTGTCGGTGCCGCCGACGCGGCGACGCGCTCCGGCGCAGGCAGCATCGCGGCCCTCGCCGTGCTCGGGGCGCTGCTGCTGGTGTCGAACCGGTTCCCGCTGCTGATCTACGGCCCCAACTACTCCGAGGCGGTCAGCCTCGACGACGGCCTGCTCGCGGTGGTCATCGCGCTCGTTCCCTCCGGAGTCACCGTCCTGCTGTTCGCCGTGGCTCAGCTCGCAGCCCAGATCTGGCGACGCCGCCAGCCGGTGAAGACCGCCTTCAACACCGCGCTGTTCACGCTGTCCGCCGCGGCGGCGGTGACAGTCGCGGATGCGGTCGGCCGCACCCCCGGGCAGGTCACCCCGACGCTCGTGCCGGCGACCCTCGCCGGCGTCGTGACGTTCATCGCGGTCAACGCCGTGCTGGTCGGGGTGCTGCTCAAGACGGTCGCCAACCAGCCGTTCCGGGAAGCATGGCGGGAGGCGTGGACGACGCGCCTGCTGCTCGTCGCCGTCGGCACCACCACCGGGCTGCTTGCCGGCCTCGCAGCGGCGAGCACGTCATGGGCGCTGTGCGCGGTGCCCGTGGTCTTCGTCTTGTTGCGGCAGGTGCTGGCCGGCCACTTCGATGCCCGCCGGGACCGCGATCGCGTCCTGGGCCTGCTCGACGCGGCACACGACATCCACGCCGCGATGGCGGAAGGACAGGTCTCGAACACGCTCGAGGCGATCGCGTCACGGGTGCTTCGCGGGACGGCGAAGGTCCAGCCGCGTCGGCCCGGCGACGGCGTACCGACCGCCCCGCTCGGCGGATCCGGCAGCTGGCTGGTCGTGACCGGACGCAACCCCGGCGAGCCGTTCGACGCCGAGGACCAGCGACTCCTGAAGGCGCTCGCGACCATCGCCGAGGGCGCGTTCGCCAACGCGGCGCTGTACTCGGAGGTGCAGCAGCAGCGCCGCGAGATCGCGGCGGTGCTCGGCAACATCGCCGAGGGCGTGTGCGCGTTCGACGCAGCCGAGCGGCCGACGTTCTGGAACGCCGCTGCGGAATCCCTGCTCGCGATGACGTTGGAGGACTTCGATCGAAGCCATCCGGTCGCCGAACAGCTGCTTGCGCCGGTACGCCGCTGCATGCAGTCGCAGACGACGTTGACCGCCTCGATGACGCTCCTGCTCGGCGACGGCCGGTTGCTCCCGATCAGCTACACCTGCGCTCCCACCCACGGCAGCGACGGCGTTGCCGGCGTCGTACTCGCCTTCCGGGACGACACCGAACGCACCAACTATGAAGCGCAGCTCACCCATCACGCGTTCCACGACCAGCTGACCGGCCTGGCCAATCGGCGGCTGTTCATCGACCGGCTCGACCAGGCACTGATGCGGACGTCGCGGGGCGCGTCTACCAGCGCCGTCGTCTTCATCGACGTCGACCGCTTCAAGCTGATCAACGACAGCCTCGGCCATCAGGCCGGTGACCGGCTGCTGCAGGAGATCGCGCTGCGACTCAGCTCGCTGGTGCGAGAAGGAGACACCGTCGCGCGCTTCGGTGGCGACGAGTTCACGTTGCTGCTCGAGGACATCGACGGAGTGGTCGCCGTCCACGAGCTGGCCGACCGGATCGTGCGCGCGATGCAGGAGCCGATCGAGGTCGCCGCGCAGCGCACGGTGGTGGCGAGCCTGTCCGTGGGCGTCGCGATCTCACGACCCGACGCGACAGGCGACGACCTGCTGCACGACGCCGACCTGGCGATGTACGACGCGAAGGCCGAAGGGCTCGGCCGCTGGCGGCAGTTTGCCGGAGGCACCAGCCGGTCGGCGGAGCAGCTCGACCTGGAGACCGACCTGCGGGCGGCGATCATCGAGGGCGCTATCGAGGTCTTCTTCCAGCCGCTCGTCGACGCGGTGAGCGGTCGCCCCGAGGACGCCGAGGCACTCGTGCGGTGGCCGCACCCGACCCGCGGGCTGGTCTCACCCGCCGACTTCATCCCGATCGCCGAGGAGACCGGGCTGATCCTGCCGCTCGGCGCGCTCGTGCTGGGCGAAGCGTGCCGGCAGTGCAAGTCGTGGGAGACCACCCAAGGCGTCGCGCTCGGCATCAGCGTGAACCTGTCGGCGCGCCAGTTCCAGGACAGCGAGCTCGTCGACGTCGTACGTGACGCGCTGGTCGCCGCGGACCTGCCGCCCGAACGGCTGTGCCTCGAGATCACCGAGACCCTCGCCATGCGGGACATCGAGTGGACGATCCAGACGCTGGCGCGCCTCAAGGCGATCGGCGTACGAGTCGCGATCGACGACTTCGGCACCGGGCACTCGTCGCTGAACTACCTCAAGCGCTTCCCGATCGACGTCGTGAAGATCGACGGCAGCTTCGTCCACGACATCGACACCAGCGTGGTCGACAACGCCATCGTCATGGCGGTGGTGACGCTGGCGCAGACGCTACAGATCACGACGGTCGCCGAATGCGTGGAAAGCGCCGGGCAGCTCACCAAGCTTCGCCAGCTCGGCTGCACGTTGATCCAGGGGTACCTGTTCGCCAAGCCGATGCCGGCGGCGGACATGGCCGCCTGGCTCGAAGAGGTCTGCGGCGGCGGCGCCGGCGCCCGGATCCCGGCGCCCAGGCGGATGGCGGGTGCGGCGGCGCGGAGCTGACAACCGCTGGGTTTGCTGCCCGTCGCGGGCCCGGGCTATCGTGATGAGACCGACGCGGGGTGGAGCAGCTCGGTAGCTCGCTGGGCTCATAACCCAGAGGTCACAGGTTCAAATCCTGTCCCCGCTACTAGTAAAACCCCAGGTCAGGGGCCTGATCACCCATTCGGGTGATCAGGCCCCTTGATCATTCGTCCGTGGCTCGTCCGTGAACCTGGGGGGACGCAGGGACACGTCCGGTGACTCGTGCGGCACCGTGAAGGCGCCACAAACGCCTGAGCCGATCGACGATCATCGCCTTGATGCACTTCAAGATCGATCCGGGCCGACCCCGCAAAGCTCCCGCTGCGCGTGCCCATTTAGGCCCGAGGATGCCTCTGCTAACCGGGAATGTGTCGGGGGCTCGCAGTAAGTTCCGACCATGTCGATTGGTCAGGCCGGCGCGCTGGAGAGCAAGTGCGAGGCGGGGTTGGTAGCCGAGACGATTGCCACATACGACCTCGGCGCCGATGTCTATGGACGACGGTTCGCGCAAGTCGACATGGGGGTGTATCTCGATCGCTTCGCCGAACTGATTCCGCTAGGCAGCATCACGCTAGATGCGGGCTGTGGTTCTGGTCGGGATCTTGCCTGGCTGAGAGCTCAGGGTATCCGTGCAGTTGGTCTCGATCGGTCCACGGGAATGCTCAGACTTGCTCGCCGCTCCGTGCAAGGCGGCTTGCTGGTTCGCGGTGACCTCCGCCGTCTTCCCTTCTCGGCGGCGACGTTCGGCGGTGTCTGGCAATGCGCTTCGCTGGTTCATCTGTCGCGGCCGCAGACGGTGATGGCTCTCGCTGAAGTCGAGCGCGTGCTGACGCCTGGTGGAGTCGTCTTCCTTTCGGTCGCGACGGGCGGCGAACCGGAATGGCGCGCTTCGTACGCCGGTCGACGATGGTTCCATTACTACGACGGTGGCGATCTGAATGCGATGTTGCAAAGCGTCGGCTTGACAGTCCTAACGAGCGCGACGGAGCCGGGCGTGGTTCGCGGTTCGTGGGTAAACGTCTTCGCGCGGAAGGCCCGATAGTTGATTTCGCTCGTCGCTGCCGATGCTGCCACGAAAGTCTGGGGTATCGATGTCACATTGCTCGCAGCAGGAGTGGCCGCTGTAGCTGCCATCGCAGCAGCGGGGCTCTCTTACCGCGGGAATCTCGCCACGAACCGAGCTGCTGAGGCTCAGCGGCAGCGTGACTATCGGGTTCGCCAGCTCAACGAGCTGTACGGCCCGCTGTACATGAGGCGCCGACTCAGCCGACAACTCTGGAAACAGCTCCCCGGCGTGCCTGATGCTGAGCCCGGAGTCACCCAGTGGCACCTGATTGATCATGTCGAGGAGATCAAGACCGAGCAAGACGCTCACCGCAGGCAGGTTGTCGAAGAGATTCTTAAAATCAATGACGAGCTAACTGGCCTAATCACGGGAAGTGCCGGCCTGCTGGTGGAGTTTCCTGCTCCGCAGAGTTTCGAGACCTTCCTTGTGCATGCGGCGACCCTTCGGATGTTCTGGGAGCAGGGCCGGAACGCAACTAAGGCCGCCTACATCCCGTTTCCGGGATCCATCGATCGCGACATTGAGGATGCGATCACTCGTCTGCGCTCTCAGCTATGAACTCGACGGATAGTGATGTGACGGACGAGAGCCCGGATGCCGATCTCGACCATGAGTTTCACGTGGAGTCGGAGGCGGCGATCGCCGAGTGCCGGTCCTTGGGATACACACCGACCGTCTGGATTTCAATGCTGAGCCAGGTTGGCGCTGCGGAAGCCGCGCGCCGGCTTCTCGTGAGTGGTGACATTCAGAGTGGGTTTTCACGGCTGGTCGCGCTTGGCAGGCCGGAGCTGACGGTCGAGTGGGCTGCGCTCAACCCTAGGTGGGAGCCTCTATTCGACGATCAGCACCGGGAAGCGGCGCGCTGGCGCTTGCGTCAGGCGGGAGTAGAACCGCGCTAACGCGAATTACGACGGCGTGGACCACGCAGGCCTCGCGGACACGATCAGCATGCGGTCCGCCAGGGCCCGCGCATCGACCAACACCTGCCGTCGCTCCTGCGGATCCTCGACGACGTTGATCACGTAACCGAGGTTGACGACATGAGCGCGCCGCCGGGGTTCATGTGGCGCATGGGCGGGATCCCAGCCATCGGCGGCGACACCTAAGGCGCGCAATGCTCGGACATACCCCCCCCCCGCCCGCACCCGTAGTCGAAGACGTGCTGGTCGCGCGAGATGAGCCCATCCCCGAGCGCCAGGGCGATTGGCCGGCACAGACTGCTCCTGGCGATAGCGGTCCGATGTCTCGGACGCCCGCCGCCGACCCCGGATGGGCTTTACCATCCCGAAGAGCGCCCTTTTCGGGCCCGTCGTCGAGTACGTCCGCATTGTTCACACCTGGAGGCCCGTCAAGTGTGCCGGCTCCGTCCGACCCGTATGTAGCTGCCGTCATGCCGACCGTCCGCGCCGCCTTCCCGTTCCTCGTTGAGCTGCCTACCGTCGAAGAATCGCTCGGGCTGGATCTCCGCGGCGATCTCGATGCTCTCAGGCGTCGCGACGACTGGCAGCAGACCGCGGACGCCATCGCGAAGGCGATGGTCCGGTTCGAAGATCGTCCTGTGGGCGACCTGCTGCCCGGGCTGCGGGACTGGAACGTCCAGATCCCAAGCCACCTGCTACGCACCCGGACGCAGAACCTCCTTCGCCGCCACGACGTCACGACGTGGGCGGACCTGGCCGGCCTGTCCGTCTACGACCTCGGCCAATTCCGGGGAGCGGGCGCGCAGACAGTCCTCGACCTTGCCTGCCTCGCAGTAGCCGCGGTCGGGAATCAGAAGGGCTCTGGCGCCCCAGTGGTCGAGGAGCCGTTGACGTTGGAGCAGGACGAGGCGCTACCGCCCCAGCGAGAGCCGCTCGACCCCGCAGTCGCCCGGATCACAGACGGCCTGCGGACCCTCGCGGCGTGGGCACTACGTGAGCGGCAGCTCGACGAGTTCAAGGGCCTGGTGCAGCCGGCCGCCGGACTGCAGTTGCCTGAGCCCGTCGCCGCTTTGTGGCATGCAGTCGCCGGCCAACGACTCGAAGACGTCGCCGACCCCGATCTCGTGAACGCAGACGTCGCCGAGTTGAGCGCGGCGCTGCTGGACCGGTTCGCGGGCGCCCAGCGGGTCATCCTGGAGCAGCGGCTCCTGAGCTCGACGCCGGCGACTCTCGATCAGGTGGGCCAGCAGGTCGGCCTTACCCGCGAGCGAGTACGTCAGCTGCAGACGAAGCTGATCGAGCACCTGACACGCTCGCTGACCGAGCGGCAGTTCCTCCCCCTTACCTGGCGCAGCGCCGACCTCGCCGATACGTTGCGCAGCTTCGCTCCAGCGGATGCACCCGAGACCGTTCAGGCGATCGACCGTGCGTGCCGCAGCCAGACGGATGAAGGTGCGAGCGAGCTGAAGGCGCTGCTGTTGTACCTGGCCGGTCCGTTCAACCTTCGCGACGGCTGGCACATCCGCCGCGGCTCGGAGTTCCCCGACGGTCGAGCCCTGGAGTCAGCGGCGGACGCAAGCCGCACGCTGTCGTTCGAGACGATCGACGAGTGGCTGGACGCCAATGGAATCAACACCCTCTTCCGGAGCGTTTGGCTGCAGCACACCGGCCGCTTCCGTGTCATGGGCGACCGCGTCGCCGTTTGGTCGGGTTCGGTCGTGGACAAGTGCGTGACGTTGCTGGCGATGCGAGGCAGCCCGTGCACGGTAGAGTCGCTTCTCGACGACGTTGGTGAAGGGCACAGCCCGCGAGGCGTCCGGAACCGGTTCTTCGAAGATCCGCGGCTGATGCGCGTCAACAAGAACGACTGGGCGCTGCGCGCGTGGGACCTCGAGGAATACACGGGCATCGCGGAAGAGATTGCCCAGCGCATCGTCGAGTGGGGTGGCAGCGCTCGCATCAGCGACCTCGTCGACGAGCTCGTGCGCCTGTTCGGCGTGAGCGCAGCCTCCGTCCGCGTCTACGTCGAGGCGCCGATGTTTGTAGTGGAGGGCGGGGTCGTCCGCCTGCGGCGTGAGGACGAGGCCTTCCAGCTCGCTTCCGGACTGTCTCGGGCCCGCGGTTGTTTCCGCCTCGACGCCAGCCGCATCTCGTACTTGGTGACCGTCGACAAAGATGTTGTCCGCGGCAGCGGCAGGCAGTGCCCGGAGCAGTTTGCCGCGGCCTTGGGCGTGCGGCCGGGCCAGCCACAGTCGTTCTCGGCCGCGGACGGCACGGTGGCCGTGACTTGGCCCGCGACCTCAGGGTTGGGGCCTTCGCTCGGGTCGGTCAGGGGACTCGCTGATGATGTCGGCGCTGCGGAAGGCGACTTCCTTCGGCTCGAATTCGATGTCGTCGAGAAGAACGTCGTCGGGCACCTCGTGACAAGGGCGCTTTTGGACGCCGCCTCTAGTGATGAGGCCGTGCGAATGATGTCGGGACTTGATCTCGGAGCCGATCAGTTGGCGGCCGTGGCGAGGGCGATCGACGTCGCTGCCGCGGATGTTTTCCGTGTCCTACGTCAACGTGGCGACGACCGGCTCGCCGACCTGCTGCCGCGTCCGGTCGCCGACGAGGCGCTCCAGCAGGCTCTTGCGGAGCTCGCCGGAACCTTGGACGAGCTCGACTGACTTAGGCGAACTCAGAGAGCCGGTTGGTCAAGGTAAGAGTCGGCTCCGCCTCGCCAAGCAGCTTCTCGATGAGCCAAGCGAACCCGGCGTTGGCGTACTCGGTGGCGATGCGGATCACCTGGGCGGGGCTGTCGAGGACGCCCTTGCCTTCGACGGCGAGGGCCAGCAATTCGAGATGCGTGATGCGCCACGGGTCGGTCGCCAGGATTGTGCCGTCGTTGAACTTCACGGTCTTGTCTGGCAGGGGTGTGCGTTGGCGGAGTCGAACGCCGATGCCGAGCGCCACCCACCAGGCATCAACCTGACGGGCGAACGGCCGGGCGTCCTGCGCGGAACGTGAGACGAGGTCATCCATGCGATCTCTGACGTCGCTCGCGATGAACAGGTCCTGGTTGGCATAGGGGTTCGCGACGGCGGCGGGCATCAGACTGCAGCCTCCACGTCCCGGAAGTCGATTCCGTGCCGGTCGTCGTACTGACGGGCGCAGATTCGGCACGACTGGTGATGGTCACATGAGCAGGCGCGGACGACCGGATGGTCGATACCCCAGGGGTTGACGAGGTCGGTCGGGTAGTCCTTCGAACACGAGATGCTGACGATCTCGCCGGCACTGTTGTCAAGGAGCTCTTCGACGTCGCGAATCTCGGAGCGCGTGAGCAACAGCACCACCTGGAAGTCGGGGAGATCGGCGCCTGACGGCCTGGTGATGCGGTCGACCATCCGCGTTTTCACGCCGCCGGTGATCATCCCGAGTGGGGTGTCGATGATGCGTGGTGCTGTCGTGCCGGAGACCTCCATCAGCGCCCAGATGAACGAGACGGTCAGGGCACGCTGTGACGCACCGTTCAACTCGAAGTCCGTATCCAGCGTCCGGCCGTCGTGCGTGTCGACGATGATGTTGTAGTTCTCATCGATGTGGACGCCTTCGAACACGCCGGCCTCGAACCCGGGGTGTGATCCGACAATGTCCATGAACAGTTCGTTCATGCGGTCGGACACACGACGAACGTAGTCGCCCTCGAGCATCTCTAGCGTGCCTGCGGCGAGCGCGGCAAGGTCTTGAGAGACGTCGCGTTTGACAACCAAATCGCCGCTCGCGCGCACCGCTTTCTCCGCTTCGCGCAGTTGTTGGTCCTGCACCTGTCGGCGGTCATCGAGTTGCTGAATTCTCGCCTGGATCCCGCCGAACTCGGTCCTGGCGTCGCCGATCTTTCGCTCGACGCCGGCGATCTTTCCGGTGAGGTCGCGGACGCGGTCCTCGTCGATCTGCCTGCGCCGCTCCTTGAGTTGCTCGAGTTCCGTTGCCTTGGCTGCGAGCGAGTCCTTGGCGTCGGTGAACTCACTGAGCAACTTCAGGCGTTGATCTCCGTACGCGTCGTTCTGCTCTTGTCGGGCGTCCTCGGCGGCGCGCGCCTGCCGAGCTGTGTGGAAGAGGCCTGTGAGTCGTTGCCTGCTGTCTGACTCGGCTCGTTGCTCGTCTCTGAGCTGCTCGACGCGATGACGGTGCCCGGAGCCTGGCTCCAGCGCTTCACCGCAGATGCATTCCTTCAACTCGAGCCGGTCGGTGAGTACCTCGATAGAGGTTCCAGGAATGACGCGTCGGTCCACGAGGTCGGAGAGCAGCTTCATTCCCTCGTCGAGCTGGTCACTCATCAGTGTCCAGGAGATCGCCTCCGAACGCAGCGCCTCCCGCATGCGACCGAGCGCGCGGGCGCGCGCCTTCTCCAGAAGCTCGCGATCGCGCTCGGCCGTTTCGATGCGCGTGTTCAATTCATCGAGATCACCGAAACCGCGCAGCCCGTTGAGTTCCTTTTCCCAGTTGTTCTTCTGCTCGGTCATGTTGGCGAGTTGCTCTGTGACCTCGTCCGAACGAGCCCTCTCGTCGGCGAGTTCTGCCTCGGTTTCTTCGAGGGCAGTTTCGAGCTTGGACGTGTCCGAGCCGCCTGACCTTGAGACCTCAGCGCGGAGCTTCTTGAAGACGAATTCCAGGTCTTCCTTGGCTGTGCGTAGCGTGTCCAAGCTCAGCAACATCCTGATTGACCGATGGACTCGGTCTTGCCGCTGCTGGCTGGACACGCTCCCCGAGATGAAGGTCTGAACGTCGTCGCCGTTGGTGAAGAAGATGTCCTTCAACCGCAGCGGGATGAACTTTCCGATCAGCGCGTCGGCGCCCTCGATCTCGTCTTCGCCGGCAGACGTGATCTTGAACAGCCGAACGCGGTCACGCCCCCGGTCGACCTTGTCGCCGGCTTGCGGCGTCTCCGTCACGCTGCGAACAACCCGATAGCGCGTCGTGATGTCGTTGTCATCGGTGTGTTCGAACTCCACCATGACCGAGATCTCGACCGGCGTGCCGGCAGGTAGCGCCGTGGATGTCAAGCGACGGGCGGAGTCGGGGAGCCCTGGCATCCCGTAGAACGCCCAAAGCAGCGCGTACAAGATCGAGGTCTTGCCCGAGCCGTTCTCCGCCCGAATCACTGTTAGTGGCTTCTTCGGGTCGGTGGAGAAGTTGATCTTCACGTTCTCCAGCAGCTTGAAGTTCTCGATATGAGTGCGGATGAGGCGCACTACGCCTCCCCGCCCTGCGCGGAGACCTTGCTGCCCAACGCCTCGACCAGCTTGGTGATCTTGTCCCGCCGCCCTTTCTCGGACAGACCTTCCTGCTGCACGTTGATGGTGGCTACTAGCGCCTTCACGAGCTCGGCGCGGTATCCCGGGGTGCGTTCACTTATTAGCAGGACCTTCTCGCCGGCGACTTCTGCAATCCGGTTACCCGCCATCACGTCTCCCCGTTAGGTCAGTCGTACTTCGACAGTATCTGGCGCGGTCCGTCGTTCGACCACTCGTTGACGGCGAGGCTCGCGAACTCCTCAGCGCGACGCAGCTCGCCGCGCAGGATCGCCTTGCCGTGGTCCGAGCCTGGGTCCGGCGGGATGACGAGAAAGTCATGCAGGGTGGCGACTTCCTTGCCGGGCGCCTTGCGCAGGATGCGGCCCCTGCGCTGCACCCACTCTCGGTACACCGTGCTCGACGCTAGGAGATATGCCGTGTCGGTCTGCGGGATGTCGATGCCTTCGTCGAGGACCTTCATCGCAGTCAGCACCTGGTAGTCGCCCTGCCCGAAGCGGTCGAGCAGCTTCTTCGCATCCGCGCGCGAGGTCTCTGCGTTGGTGAACTGGTGGGAGATGATTCCGAGGCGCGATAGCAGCTCGTTGACTTCCTCAATCTGGCGAGTGCTGCCGAGGATCGTCGGCTTCGCCGAGGTGTAGATCAGCGTGCGCTGGACATTGCTCGCACCGTGCTCCTGCAACAGCAGTTCTAGCTGGTCGATCTTTCCGGATGCTTGCTCGAGCACCGCCCGTCGTTCGCGGAGCAGCCTCTCGATCTTCGGATTGGACACAACCGTGCGGCCGTCGTCTTCGAGGCGGAAGCCGGCGGCCTTCAATTCCTCGCACAGCTCGGTGTACTTGTTCATCTCGTCGTCGGCCAGCCGGACCTCGTGCAAGAAGTACCGGTAGCGGGTGAGGCAACCGGCCGCGATCGCGTCGGCGAGGCTGAAGTCGAAGACTGGCTGGCCGAAAAAGTCGAACAGCTTGTCGGTCCCGTCGGGGTCGTATTGGCGGACTGGCGTCGCGGACAGTCCAAGCCGGGTGTCGAATCGTTCCGGGAGATTGTTCAGGAACGTGGGTGTGCCGAGGTTGTGCATCTCGTCGCCGACGAGCATGGTCGCCGTATCTGCTGCTAGTTCGTCGATGAGCGCTCGCAGCGACTCGTCTTGTGCGAACAGTTGGTTAGTTGCAATGAGTACCTCGGTGCGTCGCTCGCCGCCGGCCAGGCCGGCGCGAACCTCTTCAAAGCGAACCCGGCGGCTATCTGGAGACCACTTGCTCGGCAGCAGGGGCTCTATCCCGAACTCTCGGAGATCGTCGGCCCACTGGGTCATGAGCGGTGTGGAGGGGACCAGGATCAGCAGCAGCATGGGGCCTTGATGACGCTCCTGCGTCTCCGTCGCGCAGATAAGTGCGGTTCGGGTCTTGCCTCCGCCGGTCGCGATCTCGAGGACCCCGCGGCCGTTCGCCTCGAAGTAGGCGTCGACGGCCCTGCCTTGGTGTCGGAACGGACCGGTCCGCCATTCCATCCCCGCCGGAATTTGGAGCACGTGGGCGGGAGCGGAGCGGTAGTTCGGCGGCAGGTCCGGCTCTAGGCCGGCTTCGTGATCAGCCCGCCAGGCATCCCAGAAGTCCCGGACAGTGGGGACCTGCATCTCGTTGCCGTGACGCCCGGCGAATCGCAGGCCCTGCGGTGCCAGCAGCGTGAGCGAGTTGGGGTTTTCGTTGTTCCATTGGCGGTCCCATTGGCTCACCAGCAGCTCAACGCGCTTCGTCACGGACTGACCGTCCATCCAGGGGCGGTCGACGGTCATCTGCTCGCCGTTGACCAGTAGGCCGCGCGTTGTGGCGTTGCCGGAACCATGAACCGCGCCCCATGCGTTGCCGTCGTAGAACAGCCACATCTTCTTGTGGTACATCCCGCGTTGCATGAGCACGAACCGCAGCTCGAGTCGGTCGCTCGCGACGAGGTAGGACAGGCAGTCGAGGGTGTGCCGTACGAGCGCGGACGGCGAGAGCTGTGCATCGGCGAGCAGACGCGTCGCTGTCTGCTCGATGACCCCCACCGGGTTGGACACGCCTCGGTCGATCGCGTCTCTGTCCTCGGCACTGATCTCAGGGCTCACGAGTAGTTCGAGCGGCTTAGAGCTGCTCGCAATGAACGAGGCAAGACCCGGCGCGATCTGCGCCAAGCAGTGCGAGCTGAAGAAGCCCGCGCCTATGCGGACGGAGGTGCTGACGTTCATGGCCGGCACCAGAACCTCGCCGACGAGATCATCGTCAGGGATTTCATAGACAGGAAGCGCGTCCGCGAGTGCTTCCGAAAGTCCGCCTGCTGCTTCGCTCACAGCGCGCAAACGGTGCACGCCGGCGTGTCGTCGTCGCTATCCAAAGCAGACGACAAGACCTCAATCAGTGGAATGTTGCGACGGGACTGGCTCGCACGCTCCATCGCGGCACGGTGTCGTTCGAGAATCTCGTCGCGGCGTGCGAGAAGTTCGCTCAGTGTCTCACCGCCTGACCAGGTGTAGGCCCGACTGCGCATGGCGCGATCACCGAAGTCGGCGTCGCCGTCGACGCCCGCGTCTTTGAGCATCTTCTGCTCGATGGCGACTGCTCGCTCCCACAGCTCCGGGTGACGGTCATGCAGCCCGACCCATTCGGCCTTTCGCTGGTAGAAGCAGAAGTAGCACCCGGATCGGGTTCGCCATTCGTAATACAACGGCAGCCCGATACCGGCGTCGGACAGGATGCGCATCACGCCGTCGTGGTCGATGTCGTCGTCGAGGAACGGAAAGACCGCGGTGATGTTGGGTTTGGTGGAGACATAGCCTTTGCGGTTGCGTTCATCGCTGCGGATCGCGATGTAGGACGTCGCGGGGGCGTCGCCGATCCACTCTTCCAAGGGTTTGATTTTCATCTGGCGGGTGCACCACCGCATTTGCGGCGATGGCAGCGTCCCGCGGTACACCTCGAACCAGTGATCGAACCCGCGTTGAGCGTTGATGCGTTCGATCGGCTTGCCGAGCGCGACTTCGAGGCGGTTCAGGAACTCGTAAGTCTCCGGCAGTTCGGCGCCGGTATCGCAGAAGAAGTATTCCAGGTCGGGCACTCGGTCGCGCAGGTAGATCGCGAGTGCGCTGGAATCCTTCCCCCCGGAGATTCCACAGACGTGTCTCACTTGCGCACCCTTCGTGCGTTCACGTTCTTCTTGGTGGCGTCGGTAGCTGGCGTGGCAGCGCTCCCTGCAGTGTGCGTTTGCCGGCTGGCGAGCAGTGCGAGCACGGTGTCTTCAGCCAGGCCGTCGGAGCCGAGGCGGGTCGCGACACGGGCGATCAACGCGTCGACTTCCGTGGCGATGGCGATCCGCTGATGCTCATCGACCCACACAACGCGGGCGCTCTCCGCTCCGTCGGGCAGCGTCACCGTGACGCGCATGGCTTCGAAGCCGTCCTGCTGGCTGGCGAGATGATCGTGGTTGAGAGCTTCGAGGCGGCGGAACGTGCCGCCGATCTCTCGCAGGGCACTGAAGAACCCGACGCGGTCGTCGTCGGTCCACGTCTGCGGCGGCAGTTCCGAGACGGTCATCGCGACGTACTCGGTCCAGTTGTTGTCGTCGTCGCCGGTTTCGGATGTGATCGCCGACAGGAAGGCCCGCATCCGCGGCTGGATGACCTTGCCGACGAGCAAGGCTCCTCGCTCGGCGAGGTTCGCCCGCAGACGCTCGCGTGGCACTCCGCACACGTCGCTGATGCGGCCGCGGATTTCGTCGAGGAGTGCGGGATACGAGTTCTGGATTTCGGTGACCGCCGCCACGATCTGATCGGTCAGCGCTGTTAATTGCCGCGGGGTGTAGGACGCGCCGGGATCTAGGGGCGGCAGATCGAACGCGGCGGGGAGAGCGCGGAACAGCAGCTCGTCAGGCTCGGTCGCGGCTTCGAGCGCCTGCCGGAATCGCAGCGTCGCGTCGCTCAAGTGTCGGGTCTTGCGGATGTGCTCGGGAGCGACTGCGACGACCTGCATCAGTTGCGCCACGACGGCGAGGACGCCGCCGCTGCGGAAGCCGGTGCCGGTGAGCGTTGCGGGCAACCGCGCGGGGAGCTTTTCAATGAGGGCTTGTCGTCCGCCGGAGCGGCTCGCGAAGTGCTTGATCTGGAAGTGCGCGGGATTGCGGACGAGTCGTTCGAGAACCTCGGGAGTAACAGCGGGCCGGAACGTGCCGTGTTCGTAGAGGGCGACCTGTTCACCGTGGACGAGCAACGCCGCGGTGAACAGGACCGGCGCGAGTCCGGCGCGCAAGCCGTACGGGGGAGCGGCGAGCCGGTCGAACAGCTCATCGAGCGCCACTCGTCCCGTCGTCGCCTGGTTGAACGTGCGCACGATCGCGTCCCACACTGGCTTGTACCCGGAGCGCGACGTGGGCTGCGCGAACCGCCACGAGTCGCCGTCCTGACGGTGCATGCCCGTGTCGTTGAGAATCGCCTCGTACATCGCGCGCTCGGGGCCGAAGCCCTCGATGCCGAGCCGCGGCGCCTCGGCGTCGCTGAGCATCGCCTCCAGCAGCTCCCGGCGCGCCTTGGCGGCCTGCGAGGACAGCTCATGACGGTTGATCAAGTCGTTGCGGACCCGTGGCGCCTTGGAGTAGACGTCGTCCGCTACCCACGACAGCGCGGCCGAGCCCGCTGGGGCGTCGATCACCGTTGACTGCCCGTTATCGCCGAGCAGGGACCAGCGATTGCCCTTCGCAGCGGGTCCGAAGACGGATTCGAAGGCGGCGTCGAGGGTCGTGACCGCTTCGGCGAGCCGCTCCTCGAGTTCCCGCTGAGCGACCCAGTCGATGCCAGCGACGGGATCGTTGCTGCTGAGCACGTCGCCGAGCGCAGCCGCCTCGATCGCGGCCTCCGTGACCGCGCCGACGTTGCGTGCGGTGACGATGACGACAGGCTTGGCGCTTGCGCGGCTTTCGATGACGTCGCGCGGGAGCGGGCTGAGGGCATAGAGAACGCTTCCGTCGCAGCGGTCGGCCGACGTCGCGGGGGTGACACGGCTTTGCCCGTCGACCCAGTGCCGGGTGAAGGTGCGCAGCGTCCCCGTCTCGTGACTGTGACGGCCGGCGACGAGCGGAGGCAGCGGACGAATGCGTTCGAGCAGCGTGGCGACGGACTCGCCGCGCAGCCGGCGCCGCGCCTGGTCGATGGCGTTCTTGAGGTCGAAGTCGCTGCCTTGCCAGACCCGGTACTCATCGGCAAAGTCGCGGAAGGTGATCAGACCGAGCGCTTCGAGCTCTTTCAGGCGACGTTCCACCGCCTTGGCGTCTTGCGTTCCCGGCGCGCCGTCCGCAGCGGACCACGCGACGATCTGTTTCGACGCGCGCAGCGCGCCGCCCGACGCGACGAGGTTGAGCAGACCGACTGTGCGCACGACACGACGCTGCGCGGCGTCGAGCCCGTGGGCATCCCGGATTCGGGTGTCGACCTCCAGCCAGCGGCTCGCTGCGCTCGACACGGAGGCGAGGGTCGAAGCGGACTCGAGGAAGTAGCCGTAGAGGCGGTCGAGTCGCACGCACGGCAGCTCATCGTCGCCCGCGGGAAGGGCCGTGTCCTTCAACCAGGAGTGAATGCCTTTCGGCTCGCTGCCGGCCAGGAACGAAAACAGCGTGCGTTCGTTCTGTCCGTAGCGTTGGCACAGTTCAGGGAGCACGAGCAGCGCGAGAGGATGTAGGGGCCAAGTGCGTGCGAGAACCGCGTCGTCCGCAAGGTCACCGAGCCCGGCAAGCCTCGCGCGTGCCGCCTGATCGGCGGCCCAGCGAGCCGTTCGCTGCGTGAACGCGCGGTTGGAAGAGTCGTTGAACGCCGCAGCGATCAGGGTCCGTGTTTGCGCCGGACTGTCAACGAACGGAACGTCTTCGAAGCGTCCCTGGATCTTCGCCCATTCGCGGCGATGCGCAGCGGTCGCTCCTAGCGCGTAGTCGTCGAATGCCATGTGCTGCATCGTCACGAGGACGAGCGGAAGCGCCCGCTCGCCCCGAGTCCATTCCGCGAGGTCCTGCAGTAGGAACAGATCGGCGTCGCTGCGCGAGTCGGCGAATGCTTCGAGGTTCTTGCCGAACTCGTCGATGACAATCAGCACCGGCGCTGCCTCGGTCATCGTCTGCAAGCACGCCTTGATCTCACGCGCCTCGATGTGACGGGGCGTGCCTGCCGTCGCTTGCCGCTGGAGTTGGTCGAGGCGTCGACCCAAGCCGGCGAACTCCGCGCGCTGCGTTCGCGCCGGGAACCGTTCGATGCCGGAGCGCAAGGCTCGCACAACCGTCAGAGCGACCGGCTCGCGTTGTGCGGTGACGAGGCAGCGGATGAAGCCGTCCCGGTCCGCATTCATGTCGCGGCGCGCGGCCACGAGCAGGCGGGCCGTGTCCGGGTCGGCGTTGAAGAGCAGGTCGTCAGCGGCAACGCGTGCGCGATCGCCGGTAGGTCCGAGCAACGCGTCGATGAGGATGGCGAGGCTGGACTTGCCAGAACCGTAGGGCCCGGTCACGGAAAGCGCGCGTTCGACGTCGTTGCGGCTCAAGCTGACGGCGAGCCGGTGGACGGTGTCGATGGCACGCGCGACCGGGAGATAGCTTTCGATCGACTCGCTGCCCGCGTCACGCTCGACGTTGATCGACCGTGCGAACCGTGGCTTCGGCGCGCGGAAGTCCAGCATCGAATGCTTGGCGGGGGTCATCCTGCCACCTTCGCCTTGCCGCGGCTCGAACTCGCCGTGACGATGCTCGCGGGTTCGTCGCCGGCGGTTCCCGCGATTGGCGTCTCCGCCGGTTGCGCGTCCGGGTTTACGTGGAGGTAGTGCGCGTGCAGAACCTTGGTCGCGATCGCGGCCGGATCGCCGTCGAACGTCAGCTGGGTGACGCCAGTCGTCGTGATGAGCCGGCACCGGGGGCCGCTGAGGGGCAGCGCCTGTTCGATGTGTTCAATCAGGGACTGTTCGCTGATTCGGAATGCACGGCCCGGTCCGCCAGGCTCGGTCGCCAGTCGCGACATCGTCACGGTCCGCGCGGTCGTGTCGGTTCGGGCGACGAAATCCAACGCGGCGAAGAGCACGACCGCGGACGGCAGGCCGGGTTTGCGCGACGAGACGAATCGGTAGCGGCGCCTGCCCGTGCCGGGGCGCAGCAGGCCGAGTTCGCGGAACGGGCAATCAACCAGGTCATCGGAGGTTGGCCGGCCACCTTCGGCTTCGGCCGTATACATCCGGAGCAGGCAGTCGATGTCCTTCTTCAACGAGCCGGAGTGCACGTCGTCCCAGTCGCTGACGCCATCGACGAATTCGGAGACGAACGCTCGCAGATCGTCGTCGCCGAAGTCCAGCGCAGGAAATTCGTGGAACGTCACCCACCATGCGGGCGCGAGTGACGGCGGCGCCAACAGCCACCAGTGGAGCAGCCACAGCGTGGCCCGGTCCTCGCAATACGGATCCCAGCCGTCGCCACCGAACAGCGTGACGCCGATGCGCGAGGGCACAGTTTTGGGCATGCGCAGGCGTTCTGGATCGGCTTCCTGGGTCAGCAGCTTGGTCGCGAGACCCCAGAACCTGATCGAGCGCACCATGTTCTTGCCAACACCGAGTTGGACAACGGCGTCGTCTCGCGTGAACATGCGCGGGTCGGCGGTCGCGCCGTCCACGGCCTTCTTCATCCACCCATACCTAGGGTGAAATGATTCGTGCCGCGCGAAAGCGGGAGTCGCGCTTGCCTCGAGTCTCATGCCAACGCGCCGGCGGGCGTCGTCGCGGCCGTGGCATCGGTCGGGATGTCCGGGTGCGTGAGATCCCGGACCCGGTTCACCGCGGCCGCGAGGAGCGCCGCCGCCTCGGCGATCTCGGATCGCGTGGTCGGTCGGCCGACGCTGATGCGCACGCACTCGGATGCGGCTTCGTCGTCAGCGAGCATCGCGCGCAGGACATGCGACGGTCCGGGAACGCTCGAGGTGCACGCGCTGCCCGACGACAGCGCGAGCGTCGGCGCGTTAGCTATAACGGCGTCCGCGTCGGCTCCGGCGAATCGCCAGTTCCGGGTGTTGGCGAGTCGCGGTGGGCCGGCTGCTCCGGATGACGGCGAGACGATGTCGATCGGCGCGCATCCGGCGATCACGAGTTTGTCGTGCAGATGGTCGATCAGCTCAGCGAAATGCTGGACGTCGGCCGCCAGCCGCGTCCTCGCGATGGCGGCAGCAGCGCCCATGCCCACGATGGCGGGGACGTTGAGCGTGCCCGGTCGCAGTCCGCGCTCGTGGCCGCCTCCGTGCATCAGCGGCTCGATGCGGATGCCGCGGCGGATATACAGCGCGCCGACGCCCTTGGGGCCATACATCTTGTGACCGCTGAAGGACGCCATATCGACGTCGAGCGCGTCGAGGTCGATCGCGAGCCTGCCTGCCGCCTGCGTCGCGTCGGTGTGGGTGATCGCACCCGCCTGGTGGGCGAGTTCGTTGATGCGGGCGAGTGGCTGGATGACCCCGGATTCGTTGTTGGCGAGCATCACGGTCACGAGACCAATGTCGTCCCCGAGTGTCGCCGCGAGTTGATCAAGGTCGAGCAGCCCGTCCGGGGCGACCGGAAGAAGCTCGATCTTGTAACCGTGATCTTGGGCCCAGGTCAGCGGTTCCAGCACCGCCTTGTGCTCCGTCAGGGGAGCAATGATCCGACGCCGATTGTCCGGCAATGCGGAGAGCGCGCCGAGAAGCGCAAGGTTGTTCGCCTCGGTGGCACCTGACGTGAAGACGATCTCGCCCGGGCGCGCACCGACGAGCTCAGCCAGCCGTGCGCGCGCGTCGTCGACCGCGGCGTGCGCCATTCGGCCCGGTAGATGATGACTCGCCGGGTTCGCGAACGCGCTGGTCAGCCACGGCTGCATGACGTCCAGCACAGCGCCGTCGATGGGCGTGCTGGCGTTGTAGTCGAGGTAGATCGCGTCACGCACGGAGATGGCCCCAGTTCGGTGTCGTGTGGTGTCCACCGTATGGCGTGGATGCGACAGAAAGCACCCCCGACATGCGACCTGGGGATGCGGGTCGGTCAGCCGAGTAGGCACAAGATCACGGACCTCCTTCATCTGCCGGCGATGAGCGGGCGGCACGGCAGACCTGCTCTGCCAGTCCTGCAATTACGCGTGGCAGGCCTCGGACGACGGCACGCCCGGCACAAGCTGGGAAGCCAGAGAGTCCGCTGGAGCTTCTCGCCTCGAGCGGGAGTCCGCTATGTCCGATGTCGCTCACGGGGCTCCGCGCCAAGCAGCGCCGTGACTTGGGCCAGCGGGATTAGTAGTCGCCGGCCTATCCGGACTGCAGGTAGTTCACCACTACGCACCGCCCGGAATGCGGAGTTGCGCGAGATGCCGAGCACTTGCGCGGCCTCCTCGACGGTCATCGTTAGACGCTCAGGGCCGGCCATGCGCGGTCACTCCTTACGTATGAGTCAGTCGTCGACGAGGAATCACAGTTGGCTGACGCCCCCGGGGCGTCCCCCAGGAGGTCCCGTACCGATTGCGTGACCGCGGCCGTGTCCATCGGAACAGTGGGGCGCTCGAGCAGACCCTGCGCCTCCGACGCCGGCGTCGCGAGTGCGGTGCCAGCGGTGGGCGCGCTCATCGGCCGCGCGCCACTACCGCGTCACCGCGCGACGCATCACATCTGACATGCGATGGCGGAAGGTCCGGGTCGGGCGGCCAGGTCGGTTGGCGCAGCAGCACCTGCCGGTCGCGGAAGACACGTTCGGCGTCGGCGACACCGAACCCGGCGTCGATGAGGGTTTCCATGGCGGCGCGGGGGGCCTCGCCGGGGTAGCCGGCGGTCAGGCCGGACAGGAACATCCGGTTGCCTTGGTCGTCGCGCAGCTCGAAACAGTACGGGTAGTGCTCGGACAGTCCTGGGAAGCTGATCTCGGCGGCGATGATGGTGCCGAGTTCGTGGCGGTGGTCGCGGTAGTAGGCGATCGAGCCGGCGGGGTTGCCGTCGCCGCTGTCGAAGTAGTTCATGGTTGGTCCTTCCGCCAGATTGATGTGCTGCCGGAGGGATCACACGTCGGGGGTGTACCCCGAGACGTACCGGTTTGCGTACCGCTCGGCGTACCACCGCGAGGGATCCGCTGCCCTCAAGGTCAGTGGACGGGTTCCGGCCTGGCCCGTCCCGTCGGGTGGACCAGGCCGGGCCGCGTCGGTGTCAGGTGAAGCTGGTGGTGACGTGCAGCCCTCGGGTGCGCAGGGTGGCGGCGAGGCGCCGGAGCTCGGATTCGAGGACGTCACACTGAGCGGCGACCGCAACGGCGCTGAGGTTGGCCGGGCCACGCAGCTCGAGGATGAAGTCGCTGAGCACGACGGTGCGGGGCTGGCTGTTGCTGGCGCGGGGTTCTTCCTGCATCTGGCACCTCCAGGGTGGGAGGACCCGAGGAACCGCCACGTGGCGTGGGGCTCGTCAGGCCTGGTTGATGCAGCTACGGCTAATCGACGAAGCGGAGTGCCGCGGTCGCCGTCGGTCGGGATGTGGACGGCTCGGCCGGCTGTGGGGAGCGGGTCGGAGGCGGCGTCAGGACTATGCGTCGGTGGGGGTGGCGGCTTCGCGGCGGGCGCGGGCACGCGCGTCGAGGTCGGCGAACAGATGCCGCTCGCGGTCGTGACGCGCCTGCTCGCTCGGTGCCGGGTGGACTTCGTCGTGGTGGGTGCCGGCGGTGCAGCCGTAGCGGTCCCAGCCCCGCAGTCGGATCAGCGTGCGGTCGAGGCGGTCGAGCCAATGGCCCGGCTCATCGGGGCGGGCATTGGGGTCGAGGTAGGCGGCGGTCCACGCGGCACGGAGCGCGTCGAGCTCGTCGATCATGGGGTCGTGGCGATACCAGCACTCGGGCACGGTCTCCTCGAGGTGGTAGCGGTCGAGGAGCCAGTCGACCCAGCCGGTGAGGCTGGTCCAGGCGCGGGCGGCTTCGGTGGCGGTGAGGGCGTGCCAGACGTGCGCGGACACCGCGGACGGTGATGGTGCAGGTGCGCCGAGTGCCGGGGTGGCGGGGAACAGACCGGGGTCGCCCGCCGCGGCGATGCCGGGGTCGGTGAGGCGGGGTTCGAGGAGCAGGGTGAGGTAGTCGACGTCTTCGCGGAGCTGGGCGAGGTCGGCTTCGAGCTGCCGCAGGTCGGTCACGACACCGCCACTGGAGTAGGCGCGGTGAGACCAGCGCAGATGGCGTGGGCGTGGGGGCCGTTCCACCATGGGGTGAGACAAGCCTCGACGGGTGGGGTGCGTCGGGCGAGGATCAGCGCGTGCCCGGGTGGCAGGGTCCGCACCGCTTGGGCTGGCAGTGCGGGCAGACGGCGCGGCGCGACGGAGGTGGAAGCACCGCCGGAGCCGTGGGTGCGCGTGGCGACGGGGTCGTCGATGTCGCCGGCGAGCTGGCTGATGCGTTGGAGGTCCTCGGCGTGGGCGAGCCCGCCGAGGATGACTTTGGTGGTGGCGGCGTCCCACATGGCGTCGGCGCCGGCCTGTCCCCAGCGGGCGCGGGCTTGCGCCAAGGACTGCAGCACACAGATGGCGGTAATCCCTGATCCGCCGCCGTCGGCGAGCAGGTTGGGCAGTGACGGGATCGGCGCGATGTTCGCTGCCTCATCCAGGAGCAGTGTCAGCCCAGGGTCGAGGAACCCGTCGGTGCTGGCGCCTGCGGTGGTGCGGGCGACCTCAAGCAGCGCCTCGACCAGCGCGGTGACCAGCGGCGCGACGGTGAGCTGCGCGCCGGTCGTACCCAACAGATACAAGGTGCCGTGGTCGTGTAGGAACCCGGTGAGGTCGATGGCGTCGCCCTCGGGTGGGGAGCAGGAGTCGAGGACGCGCGGGTCGGCGAGGGAGTCCACCGCGCGGCGCACGCCGGCCCAGACCGAGTCGCGTTGGCGGGGGTCGGCGGCGGCTTGTGCAGTGAGCTCTTCGACCCAGCCGGGGGCGGCGTCGGGGTTGGTGCGCAGGATCCGGACGGGGGTGGGGTCGGCAGGACGGGCGGTCCAGGTGAGCACGTCGCGCATGGACCGCCCGTCGAGGGCGGCGGCATGCAGGTAGCAGCGCAGGACGGCTTCGGTCATGCCCTGCCAGAACGCGGCGTCGGTCACCGAGGCCGGGGAGAGTTGGGCGCCGGCGGCCAGGGCGCGGGCGCGGCTGATCGCGGTGAGCGGGTCGGTGCAGCCGTGCTGCGGCGCCCAGCGCAGCCTGGGCACGCTGTCGCCGGCGAGGTGTTGCGGGTCGAAAACCATCACCGGGCCGTGGGCGGCTCGCAGGGTGAGGGTGTGGCGCAGGGTGTCGGGCCGGGTGGCGGTGACCAGCGCGGCGCCGGGGGCGTCGATGGTCTGCGGGATAATCAGATGCACGCCTTTGCCGGACCGTGGGGGGCCAAGGTAGAGGTAGGAGTCCTCTGCAGCACCGAACAGCGGCTGGCGGGTGCGCAGGTCAACGCCGAGGGCGATGACGCTGCGCCGCCGGCGCGACCGTCCGCCGGGAAGACCACGACGGGCAGCGGCGGTGCGGGACAGGGCACGGCGGATCTCCGCGCCGGTGGCGTAGCCGCGACGCCGCGACGTGCGCACCCGTCCGGTGATCCGGATGACCACCAGCACACCGACCACGACCACCGCCACGACAACCCCAACCGCCAGATACATCAACGCAGGGCCGGGCAGGGCGCGGCGGGCAGACAGCGGGAACGCCCGGCGCGGGTCGCTGAGGTGTCGGTGCCAGCCGATCAGCCCGCGGATCGACTGTGCCAGCGACAAGGTGAGGTGCCCGCCGGTGACGGTGGCAGCGGTCTGCGCGACCAGCCACCCGACGCCACCTATAAGCGCGACGGACGCGAGAGCGCCGGCGACGACAAGCTCCAACGGTTCGGTGTCGGCCAGCATCGACCCGCGAGCGTTGCCGCTCATGACGGCTCGGCGGTCGGGCGGGTAGCGCCGAGGTAGGTGAGCGTGCCGTAGGCCGCACCGACGGTGGCGGGGATGGTGTCGAGGCGCACATCGGCGCCGGTGTGCGGGGCGTCGATCATCCGACCATCCCCGAGCGCGATCCCGACGTGGTCGACCGCACGATCGTTGGCGCCGAAGAACACCAGGTCCCCCGGCGCCAGCTCGCTGCCCGCCGGCAGATGCGTGGTGGCGTCGTACTGGTCTTGGGCGGTGCGGGGCAGCGCGAGACCGGCTTTGGCGTAGGCGTACTGGACCAGTCCGGAGCAGTCGAACCCGGCGCTGCTTTCACCGCCCCATAGATAAGGAGTGCCGAGCTGGGCGAGCGCGACCTGCACCGCCTCGGTCGCGACCGGTGAGGTCGCGGTCGTGGTGGCGTAGCTGGCGGCGATCGCGAGCACGGTCGCGGCATAGCCGGCGGACGCGGTTTGGCAGGCCGGGGCGGTGTTGCCGCAGTTGTAGGCGACGAGGGCGTCGTGGGGGTTGCGGGTGACGCCGAGCGCGCACAGGTAGTCCGCCGCGGCGGGGATCGCGTCCGCCGGGTCCCGGGGGTCCTTATGGCCGTCGCCATCGCCGTCGACGCCCCACCGCGTCCAGGTGGCGGGTTCGAACTGCATCGGCCCTACCGCACCTGTCGCCGATGTGCTGGTGTCGCGGCCTTGGTCGGACTCGACCTGCCCGACGGCGGCGAGGATCGGCCACGGCAGCGCGCACACCTCGGCTGCTGACTGGTACAGCGCGAGGTAGCCCGGCGGGATCTGGCTGGTCGCGACCTCGGTTGGGGTCAACGTCGGCGCGGCGATCGCTTGCAACCCGACCGCGGCGATCCCGACCGTCCCGGCGACACCGGCGGCCAGGACGCCCGTGACTTTCGCGGCCAGCCCGCTCACGAGGACACCTCCACGACCCGCCAGGCGCTGCCGGGGCGAGTGAGGGTGACGGACAACGCGGCCGGCACGCTCAGCCTGCCGGTGTGCAGCGCGCCGAGGAGCTCCACCTCGCAGCGGGCCGGGGTGACGCAGGTGGTCTCGTGGCGGGTCACATCGAAATGGCCACACCCGCGGCCGGTTGCCGGCCGCGGGCCGCTCGTGCAGCGCAGGTCTTCGCGGGCGGCGCGCAGTGCGACCAACGCGACGCCGGACGGTGGCCTAACAGTGCGCCTGACCGACGAGACCGATGTGGTGTGGTGAGGCAGCAGCGGGCGGGCCAGCAACGCCAGCAGGGCGACCGTCACTGCTCCAACGGCGAGGAGCGCGAGGCGCCGGCCGGTCATGGCGTCATCCGGGCGTCGGTATCCACCAGGCTGAGTTCGCCGCGGGTGAGGACGTGGTCGACGAGGGCGGTGTGCTCCCCGACCCGCCACAGCGCCCGGTGGGGGGCGAGGCGGCACACCTGGTCGGCTTCCACCTCGTTGAGGCCGAGCAGGATCGCGGCGAGCCTCCGCTCGCCGGGAACCTGCCCGTAGATCACGCGGGTGTCCGCATCCGCGAGCAGTCCTTCGGCTTGGGCGCGGGTTGCCGTACCGGCGTCGGCTTGCGCGGCGAGGTCGGACAGCCGGTGGATCACCGTGATCAGCTGCACGCCGCGAGCGCGAGCGAGCTTGCTGACCTGCTGCAGCCAGCGGGTGGTGGCGGTGTTGGCGAGCAGCGCCCATGCTTCGTCGACAAGCAGCAGCCGTCGCGTGTCGGTGGCGGTGTCGATCGTCGCGGCCAACCACGCGCCGGCGCACACCATGACCGCGGCTTGCGCGGCGCTGCCCGCGACGTGGGACAAGTCGATCACCACACCGGGGCCGTGCGGGTCAAGGTGAACGGTGGTGGGCTGGTCGATCATCCCGGCGAGGTCCCCGGACAGCAGCCGGTGCAGCTCAAGGGCGACCGGTCGGATCGCAGCCGCCAACGCGGTCGGAGTGGTGGAGGTCTCCGCGGCCATCGCGCCAGTCGGATGCAGCAGCGCGGCGGCGACGTCGCCGAGGGTCGCGACGTGATGGTCAAGCGGGCGGATCGCGGCGGTGACCGCGACGTGCTCCTCTCCTGTCAGCGGGCGGCCAAGTCCGCACCCGGCCAGCGCCGCGACCACCGTCGCGCGGGAGGTGGTGATCTGCTCGCGGCTGACAGCGCCCGGCGGCGGGTCGAGCGGGTTAAGCCGCTCGACACCGCCCGGACGCAGCGCGACCCGGGTCAGGCCGCAGGCCTCGGCGAGGGACGCGTACTCGCCTTTCGGGTCCAGCACGTAGGCCTGCCGGCCGGTGGCGAGCTGGCGGTGGAGATAGGTCTTGACCAGCGCGCTCTTCCCTTTGCCGAGTTGCCCGGCGACAAGCATGTTCGGGCTGGTCACCGCACCGGTGGCGTAGCAGGCCCACGGGTCGTAACAGAACAGCTGATGGCCAGCCAGCGCGTTCAGCCCGATCGGCACCCCGGCCTTCGGGACGGTCTGGTTGTGTTGCCACGGGTAGGCGACAGCGGAGTGCCGGGTGGTGAGGGTGATGGCGGGCAGCCGAAGCAGCCGGCTCACCGCGACATCCCCTGCCCGACCGGGCGTTGCGCCTCGGTCGCCGGCCGGCCCAGCGTCGGGGTCAGTGACCGGTCCAGCGCCACAGGCAGATCCGCGCCAAGCTTGGGTGGTGGGGCGGCGTGCAGGATCAGCCGGGCAGTCGCGAGCACCCTGGTCGCGGTCTGCGCGAGCAGCTCAGTGTTTCCGCCAGCCCAACCGGTGACATACGGGACGCTGTAGTCCTCGGTGGACAGTCCGTGCGCGGCGGTCACGACGTAGGCGACAGACTCCGCTTCGACCTCGGCGCGGTCGCGGGTCATCCCGTCGGGGCGGACATCGGGGGCGTGCAGATCGATGTGGGCGAGCTCGTGCGCGACAGTCTTCGTGAGCTGCGCGCCGGAGCGCGCCGAGTGCAACAGCACCTTGCGGTTCGCGAAGTCGGTGATCCCGTTGGCCTGGCCGAGGTCGGCGTAGTCGATCTCGTAGCCGGCGGCTTCGACCTGGTCGTAGAGGTCCGACCACAGCCCGAGCGGAGACGCGCCCTCGAGCAACACCGGGTGCAGGTCCGGGAGGTCCGGCCCGTCGGTCTGGGCGATGTCGAACACGTGGGTGACCCGAAACCCGGCCAGCACCCGGCGCGCCCCGCCGCCTTCCGGTGACGGCTCATGTCCGTCGCGGTTGGGTGTGGTGGTGTCGACGGGGTCGTGGCGGCGCAACATCGGGGCGAGGATCGCGATGCCGTGCTCACCTTTGCGGACCTGCCGACCCAGCTGAGCCCAGGCCCGGTAGCCCGCGACCCTGGTGGCTTCGGGGCGTTGCGCGGCGATCAACAGCACATTGTTCGGTGAGTAGCTGTGGAAGCGCGCCGCAACACTCAGCATGGTGCGCCACTGCTCAGACCCGCTGAGTCGTTCCACCTGCTCCTGAAGCTGGGCATGGATCGCGGCGAGGCGGTCCTCCCGCCCGACCTCGCTCACGCCGAGCCCCGAGTGCGCAGCCGGCACAGCGGGACGGTCGCCGCCACGGCCAAGTCGTGCTGGCCGTGGAGCGGACGAATCTCGACCCGGCACACCGCGGCCGCCTGCCGCAGCACCCGCCCGGCGTCGTCGAGTCCGCTGCTGCTGTCGGCGGACAAGGTGACCAGCCCTGAGAGCCGGTGGGCGCGGTAGCCGGAGGCGAGCTCGGTATCCATCGCGACCCCAGCCGCTTCGGCCTGTTCGAGGGCGGCGGAGCTGGTCATCCCGAACCGGGTCCGGTCGGACTGGTCGAGGATCGCTTTCGCGCGTCGGCTGCGCGCGACCCGCGCCGCCGCGGC
>DASZRO010000093.1 GCA_035550055.1 Mycobacteriales bacterium
CTCGAAGGTGTTGTTCGGTTCTTCGACGGCGGTGACGGACTTCTCGGTGAACCCGGCGGGGACGCAGATCACGGTGACCTCGCCGGCGCATGCGGCGGCGTCGGTGAACGTGTTCGTGGTGACGCCGGGCGGGACGAGCGCCGTGGTGGCCGGTGACCACTTCACCTACAAGAAGGTGGGCTGAGCTAGTCGGAGGCGGCGCGGTCGGCCAAGGCCGTGTGCCGCTGCAGGTTCTGGATGCCGGCCGCACCGGTCAACCCGCCGACGACGAGGCATACCGCGCAGGCGACGACCGACGCGTGAAACGCATGAACTGAGTCGCGCGATCGCCTGAAGCTGTCTCCCACCAGGGTGTGCGCGACGAGCACGCCGACCACTCCGATGCCGACGAGCCCAGCGACTCGTGCCACCGCGTTGTTGATCGCGGACGCTATCCCGGCGTCGCTCTCGTCGGCCTCGGCGAGCACCGTGGTGGTCAGCGGCGCGACTGTGATCGACAGCCCGATCCCGAACACCACGAGGGCAGGAAGGACGACGCCCAGGTACGACGTCTGCAGCCCGGCGCGCAGCAGCCACAACGTTCCGGCGGCGGCGACCAGCGGGCCGGCTGCCATGAACAGCCGCGGGCCGTGCCGAGTCGCCAGCGCCCCGAACCGGCTCGACAACAGGAACATCAGGATCGTGACCGGCAGCGTGGTCAGGCCGCTGCGCAGCGCGGAGTAGCCGGCCACCTGCTGCAGGAAGATCACCAGGTAGAAGAACAGGATCGACAGGCCGCCGTACATCGCGAAGGTCTCGACGTTGGTCACTGTGAAGTTGCGTACCGTGAACAGCTCGAGCTTGACCATCGGCGCCGGGATTCGGCGTTCGTAGCCGACGAAGGCGGCGAACAAGCCCAGTCCTGCGGCGAGCAGCCCGACGATCAGCGGGCTCGACCATCCCCGATGCGGCTGCTCGATCAAAGCGGCCATCACCCCGCCAAGCCCCGTGGCGCAGAGCACGGCGCCGACGAGGTCGAGTCGACGATGTGCGGTCGGCGTGACGCGGGGGACCGCGAGTGCCACCAGCGTCATCGTCGCGACCACCAGCGGGACGTTGATCGCAAACACCCATCGCCAGGACGCCACGTCGATGATCCAGCCGCCGAGCAGCGGACCGGCAACCGCGCCGATGCCGGTCCACGCCGTCCAGCTGCCGATCGCGCGACCACGAAGATCGGATGGGAACGCTGCCACGATGATCGCCAGGGAGCTCGGCGTGACGAGTGCGCCGGCGACGCCCTGCAATGCTCGCGCCGCGATCAGGACGCCGATGTCCGGCGCGAGCGCACACGCGAGCGAGCAGACCCCGAAGGCGCCGACGCCGACCCCGAAGACGAGTCGCTCGCCGTAGAGGTCGCCCAGCGAGCCGCCGACGAGGATGAAGGAGCCGAGCAACAACAGGTAGGAGTTGCTGACCCACTGCTGGGAGGCGAGCCCGCCGCCGAGATCACGCTCGATCGCTGGAAGCGCGACATTGACCACGGAGCTGTCCAGCATCACCACCGTCGTGCCGACGATCGCCGCCAACAAGGTGAGGCGTTGAGTGCGGGTCACGGCCAAAGTCTCCGACACCACAACCACGCCGGCCTCGTGCCGATTCCGCCGACAGCGGAAGGCCTCGGCGACCGGGAAACAACTGCGCCGGATCGTTGTTGAGTCGCAGTGACTCAAGGAGAAGTGATGGCGGAATCCTTCAACCTCCCGGTGCTCCCGCTGACTGACGAGGTCGTGCTGCCCAGGATGGTCGCGCCGGTGGCCCTCGACGCCGAGGCGCAGGCAGCCGTTGACGCAGCGCGCTCCGCCGCCGACGGCAAGCTCGTTCTGGTGCCCCGGATCGACGGCGCGTACGGCGCGACCGGCGTCGTCGCGACGGTGGAGCAGGTCGGCCGGCTGCCCAGTGGTGAGGCCGCCGCGGTGCTACGCGCCCGGGAACGCGCGCAGATCGGCGCGGGGGTGACGGGCGCCGGCGCGGCGTTGTGGGTGCAGGTGACGGTCGTCGAGGAGAGCGAGCCGACCGACAAGACCCGTGAGCTCGCCGCCTCCTACAAGGCCCTTGCCGTCTCGATCCTTCAGCAGCGCGGAGCCTGGCAGTTCGTCGACAGCGTGCAGCGGATCTCGGAGGCCGGGCTGTTGGCAGACACCGCCGGCTATGCGCCTTACCTGTCCATCGAGGACAAGCTCTGGCTGCTCGCCACGCCCGACGTCGATGCCCGGTTGGAGCGGTTGATCGAGCTCGGTCGCAACCACTTGGCCGAACTCGAGGTGTCGGAGCGGATCCGTGACGACGTCCGCGAAGGCATGGAGAAGAGCCAGCGAGAGTTCCTGCTCCGCCAGCAGCTCGCCGCGATCCGCAAGGAGCTCGGCGAAGGCGAGCCCGACGGCGCCGACGACTACCGCAACCGGGTGGAGAGCAGCGAGCTGCCCGACAAGGTGCGGGAGGCCGCGTTGCGTGACGTGGACAAGCTCGAGCGCAGCAGCGACAACAACCCGGAGGCGGGCTGGATCCGCACCTGGCTCGACACCGTGCTCGACCTGCCGTGGACGGTTCGCACCACGGACCGCACCGATGTCGTCGCCGCACGCAACGTGCTCGACGCGGATCACGAGGGACTCGACGATGTGAAAGACCGCATCGTCGAGCACCTGGCGGTGCGGGCACGTCGCGCGGAGCGCGGCTTGGAGCTCGTCGGCGGCCGCGGGAGTGGCGCCGTGCTCGCGCTCGTCGGACCTCCCGGGGTCGGCAAGACCTCGCTCGGTGAGTCGCTCGCCCGCGCCCTGGGGCGCAACTTCGTCCGCGTCTCACTCGGCGGGGTTCGCGACGAGGCGGAGATCAGAGGCCATCGGCGTACGTATGTCGGTGCGTTGCCCGGCCGGATCGTGCGGGCGATTCGTGACGCCGGCTCGATGAACCCGGTCGTCCTGCTGGACGAGGTCGACAAGGTCGGTTCGGACTTCCGTGGCGACCCAGCGGCTGCGCTGCTCGAGGTGTTGGACCCGGCGCAGAACCACACGTTCCGCGACCATTACCTCGAGCTCGAGCTGGACCTGTCCGACGTCCTGTTCCTCGCGACGGCGAACGTCGCCGACACCATCCCGCCGGCGCTGCTGGACCGGATGGAAGTCGTGACGCTCGATGGATATACCGAAGACGAGAAGGTCGCGATCGCGCGCAACCATCTGCTGCGGCGGCAGCTTGAACGAGCGGCGCTCGGCGCCGAGGACGTGTCGGTCGACGACGGGGCGTTGCGGCTGATCGCTGCCGAGCACACCCGCGAGGCCGGCGTTCGCCAGCTCGAACGTGCGCTCGCGAAGGTGCTCCGCAAAGTAACCACGGCGCTTGCCGGCGACCCCGAGGCCGCGCCGGTGGGTGTCACCGCCGAGTCGTTGGTCGACTATCTCGGCCGGCCTCGATTCACCCCGGAAAGCGCCGAACGCACCGCGGTGCCTGGAGTGGCGACCGGCCTTGCGGTGACCGGCGCGGGCGGCGACGTGCTCTTCGTCGAGGCAACCGCGATGCCGGGTGAGCGTGGGCTGACCCTGACCGGACAGCTCGGCGACGTCATGAAGGAGTCGGCGCAGATCGCGGTGTCCTACCTGCGTTCACACGGCCGCGACCTCGGCCTCGACCCGACGGAGCTGGATCGAGCCCTGCACCTTCACGTGCCGGCCGGCGCGGTACCGAAAGACGGTCCCTCCGCCGGGGTGACGATGGTGACCGCACTTGCCTCGCTTGCAACCGGACGGCCGGTTCGATCCGGCGTCGGCATGACGGGAGAGGTGACGCTCAACGGCCGGGTCCTGCCGATCGGCGGGGTGAAGCAGAAGCTGCTCACGGCCCACCGCGCCGGGCTGAAGACGATCTTCCTGCCCGCGCGCAACGAGCCCGACCTCGACGACGTGCCGAGTGCGGTGCGCGACCAGCTCGAGGTGAGGCTGGTCAGTGACGTTGCCGACATCATCGCGGCGGCGCTCGAACCGGCTGCCGAGACCGCCACGCTCGTCGCGTAGCTGCGACACCGCTCGGGCTCAGCGGAGCGCTTCGGCCAGGCCGATCAGAAGGCCTTCGGGCCCGCGGATGTAACAAAGCCGATAGACGTCTTCGTACCGGACGACTTCACTGCTGACGAGTTCCGCGCCGTGGTTTCGCAGCCGGGCGAGGGTGTCATCAAGGTCGTCCACCGCGAACATCACACGCAGGTAGCCGAGGGCGTTGACCGGGGCGGTCCTGTGATCGGCGATCACCGGCGGCGCAAGAAATCGCGAGAGCTCCAGGCGGTGGAGGCCGTCCGGCGTTCGCATCATCGCTGTCTCGACCCGCTGGTCGCCGAGGCCGGTGACGCGTCCCGCCCACTCGCCTTCGACCATCGTCCGGCCTTCGAGTTCGAGGCCGAGGACGCCGAAGAAGTCGATCGCGGCGTCGAGGCTCTCGACAACGATGCCGACGTTGTCCAGTCGTTGCACCGCCATGCGTGCTGACTCTATTTCGTCGACCGGGCCGCGGATGAGCCGCTGGAGGCGGATCGCCGACCGCGACGAGCAGGACGCCCAGGGGCGCTGAAGTTCTGGAGCGGCTTCCGAGGTACCCCACGGCGCTCGTTATCGTTCCGAGGTGTTCACGATCGAGGAGATCGACGAGCTGCACGAACGTCTCGGCAATGCGAACACGCTGCCTGACTACGTCAGGGCACTCGGGGCGCTCGGTGTCGTGCGGTATGACTCCTTCATTTCCGACGGCCACTCGGAGTTCTTCGCAGCCGACGGCCGGAAGGTGGTGTCGCAGAGCGCTCACGAGGAGTTGGCGGTAGCCGAGACAAGTGACCGTGAAGCATTCCTCGGTCATCTGAGGCGCCACGAGCGTGCAGAGACGAGCTACCTCGAGATGTCGCGTGGGATGGCCGAGAGCGGAGTCGAAAGGTGGACCGTGGACGTGGGCGCGATGACGATGACGTTCCACGGCCGGACCGGCGAGGCGCTGCTGGTCGAGCAGATCTCATAGGCCCAGGCAATCTGCCACAGTGGATCTCAAAGCAGCAGGGCCGGGTGCTTCGGTGCTCTGGGATTGTGCCGAACTGCCACCATGCGGAGGTCATCGAATGGCGAGCCGCTGGCGCAGAGGTACACGGGCCGGAGGACACCGCCTGGGGCATGCACGAAGCGGCGCTCGTTGACCTCGATGGCAACGTAATCCGCTTCGGCTCGCCGATGCGACCGGAATAGCAGGGTGTCCGCTGCTCTGCCTACGCCCTCTAGTGCTCGGTCGTGGCAAGCGCGAATCTGGGCACGCTGACACCCATTCGCAAATGCAAGAATCCCTTGCTAGGCAAGGGATTCTGGGTCTTCGGATCTCGGCGGGGAGGCCGTCCTTCGGGATGGCCTTCTTCGTGTTGGCGCGTCGCAGGGCGATGGGGACGAAGGTGCCGCAGTCTTCGAAGTGTGACCAACAAATTCCGTGACACCTTCGTCCTGCGCGAGCCTAGCGAGATAGTCCAGGCCCTGGTCGGGCTGAAGAACGTTCGGGTGCTGGCCTATCAGCGCACCGGTCCCGACGTGGAGCTGTTGATCGAGCAGGTCGAGGTGGTGCAGTTCTGCCCGTCGTGTGGCGCGCGGGCGCAGGTCAAGGACCGGCCGGTCGTCCGCTATGTAGACCTGCCGGTGTTCGGCGCCCCGATGACCTTGGCGTGGCGCAAGCACCGGCTCCGTTGCCCCCATGAAGGCTGCCCTCGCAGGTCGTGGACCTCAGGTGATCATCGGATCGCGGCCAAGAACTGCCGGCTGACGACCCGCTGCGCGAAGTGGGCCACCGAGCAGGTCGGGCGGGGTCGCGCCGTCTCCGATGTCGCGTCAGAGCTCAACTGTGACTGGCACACGGTCAACGACGCGGTCACCACCTATGGCGAGGCGCTGCTGGCGGCCGACACCAAACGGCTGACCCTGACCACGGCGATCGGTCTGGACGAGACGTCGTTCGTCAAACTGCGCACCCAGCGCTCGCGGCAGTACTGCACCACGGTCGCCGACGTGGCCCATCATCAGATCCTGGAGATCCTGCCGACCCGTGATTTCAAAGACGTGGCGCGCTGGGTGGACTCCCAGCCGGGTTCCTGGAAGGGCAAGATCCGCTTCGGTGCGTTGGACATGTCCAACGTCTACGCCGCCGTCTACTCAGTCACCTTGCCCAAGGCAGCACAGGTCGTGGACGCCTTTCACTGCATCCAGCTCGCCAACCGCGCGTTGGACGAGGTCCGCCGCCGGGTGCAACGCGAGCACAAGGGCCACCGCGGTCGCCGCGGCGACCCGCTATTCCGTGCCCGTCGGGTGCTGCTCACCGGCGAAGAACGCCTCGACGACCAGGCCCAGCAGCGACTGGCGTCGCTGCTCGCCCTCGGCGACCCCGCCGGCGAGGTCGCGATCGCCCACCGCGTCAAGGAACGGCTGCGCGAGTTCTACCGATGCACCGACATCGACACCGCGCGCGCCATGCTGCGAGAACTGATCGAGCACTGCCAGCGACCCGCGATGCCCGTCGAGCTACGCAAACTCGGGCGGACGCTGCAGAAGTGGTTCGACAAGATCTGCAACTTCCACATCGCCCGCGTCAGCAACGGCCCCACCGAAGCGCTGAACAACCTGATCAAACGAATCAAACGGATCGGGTTCGGCTTCCGGAACTTCGACAACTACCGCGTCCGCGCCCTGCTCTACGCCGGCAAACCGAACTGGCGAGTGCTGGGCTCCATCGTCGTCCGATGAACCCAGCACCCCGTCAGGATCCGAAGACCCGG
>DASZRO010000094.1 GCA_035550055.1 Mycobacteriales bacterium
GCCGCGGTCGGTCCGTCGTAGGCCACCAGGCCCGCGGCGGCGTTGAGCAGCACCGCGTCACGCACCGCGCCCGGCTCGCCGTCGAGGAACCGCCGGCTGATCGCGGCGTTGAGCGCCGCGTCGCCGCCTCGAAGCGCCTCCGGCGGGGCCGGCGCGATCCCGAGCGCCGCCGGGTCCAGCGTGTCGTCACGCACCTGACCGCCGGCAACGACCCACACCCGTGACGGCGCGCTCACCGACAGCTCGTCGAGCCCGTCGTCGCCGCGGAACACCAGCGCGTCGGCGCCCCGGTCGGCCAGCACACCCGCCATCACCGCCGCGAGCGGCCCGTGGGCGACCCCGACCGCCTGCGCCGCGGGCCGGGCCGGGTTGGCCAACGGACCGAGGATGTTGAAGAAGGTCGGTACGCCGATCTCGGCACGGGCGTCACCCGCGTGGCGAAGCGCCGGGTGGAACACCCGGGCGAAGCAGAACGCGATGTTCGCCTCGGCGACGCACGCCGCCACACCTGCCGGCGGCAGATCGATCACCACGCCGAGTTCTTCGAGCAGGTCGGCCGAGCCGCACGCCGAGGACGCCGCCCGGTTGCCGTGCTTCACCACGGTGGCGCCGGCGCCCCGTACGACGAGCGCGGCCAGCGTCGAGATGTTGACCGTCGCGGCCCGGTCCCCGCCCGTGCCACAGGTGTCGACGACCCGGCCGGGCACGTCGAGGAGCTCGGCGTGGTCGAGCATCCCCGACACCAGCCCGGTGATCTCGTCCGCCGTCTCGTGCTTGGCCCGCAGCGCGACCGCGAACGCGGCAATCTGCGCAGAGGTGGCCGCCCCGGCCATGACCTCCGACATCGCCCACGCCGTGTCCGGTGCGCTCAGCGACTCCCCCGCCAACAGCCTCGACAGCAGGTTCGGCCAGCTCTGGCCGGACACGTCAGTGCGCGGGCGCGAGGTCCGGCAGGCCCTCGATCAGTGAGTTGACCGCTCCGGCGAGCGTGACCGGGTCAACCGGCAGCGGTACGACGGCCTCGGCCCGCGACCAGCTCGCCAGCCACGCGTCGTCGCGGCGCGCCACCAGGAGCACCACCGGCGGCGGCGCGTCGATCTCGTCCTTGATCTGGCGGGCAACTCCCATGCCGCCGCTCGGGGCCGCCTCACCGTCGAGGATCGCCAGATCGATCCCGCCCGCATCGAGCCTTGCCATCGTCTCGCGGTCGGTGGCAACGGCGACGACGTCGATCGCCACCTCGGGCGAGGGGTGCTCGCCGAGCGCCCGGACCACCCGATCGGTCGTCTGCGGGTTGCTCGCGTACACGAGCACGGTGAGGCGACGCGGCTCGGCGGGGGCATGCTCCATGGCCCGAATCCTAGAGCGCCCCGGCCAGCGGATTCGTGCCGGTGCCGCGGCGACCCGCCCGGTCCGGATTCGCCGGTGACTCGCCGTGGGGGGTCGTGCATGGACCGGTAACCGGGGCTGCAAGAATCACGGCGTGGCCACCGCAAGCGCGGTCGAGCAGCGCCCGCACGGCGCGCTCAACCGTCCCAACCTGCTCAGCGTCGGCGTCATCGTCTGGCTGTCCTCGGAGCTGATGTTCTTCGCGGCGCTGTTCGCGATGTACTTCACGATCCGGGCGGTCAACGAGCCCAACTGGCCGGCCAAGGGCGTCGTACTCGACCTCAAGACGGCCGCGCCGTTCACGATCATCCTGGTGCTGTCGAGTGTGACCTGCCAGCTCGGTGTGTTCGCGGCCGAACGCGGCGACGTCGAGAAGCTGCGCTTCTGGTTCATGGTGACGTTCTTCATGGGCGCGGTGTTCATCGGCGGCCAGTCGTTCGAGTACTTCGTACACAACGACTTCTCGCTCGCGACCAGCGGATACGGGTCGGTCTACTACCTGACGACCGGCTTCCACGGACTGCACGTCCTCGGCGGCCTCATCGCGTTCGTGCTGCTGATGCTGCGCACCACGTACGGGAAGTTCAACCACGCGCAGGCGACTGCCGCGATCGTCGTGTCGTACTACTGGCACTTCGTCGACATCGTCTGGATCGGTCTGTTCACGATCATCTACCTGATCAAGTGACGAAAGTGGAGCCCGTGACCCCAGCCGAGAACCCGGAGCCGGTGGCCGCCACTCGGCCTCGCCGCTCGCGCAAGCGCCGGATCGCCTCGCTCGGCATCCTCGTCGCCTCGCTCGGCACGATCGGCACGCTGTACGCCGGATTCGCGCCGGCCGCCTCGTCGGCCTCCAACGACGACCCGGCCATCCAGCAGGGCCGGGCGCTGTTCCTGCAGGGCTGCGCGTCCTGCCACGGGCTCAACGCCGAAGGCGGCGAGCGCGCGCCGAGCCTGATCGGTGCCGGCGCAGCCGCGGTCGACTTCCAGATGGGCACCGGCCGCATGCCGCTTCAGCAGCACGGACCCGAGGCGCCGCGCAAGAAGGTCGACCCCCGCTTCACCGAAGCGGACATCCAGGACATCGCGGCCTACATCGCCAGTCTCGGCGCCGGTCCGGCGGAGCCGACGGACCTGGACTACCAGAGCGCGGACGTCGCCTACGGCGGGGCGCTGTTCCGGACCAACTGCGCGCAGTGCCACAACTTCGCGGGATCGGGCGGTGACCTGACCTACGGCAAGTACGCGCCGACGCTGTCCGACGCCACGCCGAAGCAGATCTACGAGGCGATGATCACCGGCCCGGAGAACATGCCGGTCTTCGGTGACCAGGAGATCACTCCGTCGCAGAAGCTGGCGATCATCGACTACATCAAGACGATCAAGGCCGAGCCGAACCCCGGCGGCGCCGGCCTCGGCCGGGTCGGTCCGGTCACCGAGACTGCAGTCGCCTGGCTCGTCGGGATCGGCGGGTTGGTCATCATCACGATGTGGATCGGCAGCAAAGCATGAGTGAGCGAAGCGAACTCCGCACCTGGGTGGCGGGTGGGGTGGCGGACGTATGAGTGACGAAACCAACGGCACTCCACCCCGCAAGCGGGTAGGCCGGCGACCGGCGGAGGACAACCCGTCGAACATCGGCGAGCGCACCTCGGATCTGGCAGTGACCGAGCAGCACGCCGTGGAGGACCCGCGCGAGGAGCGGTTCGCCGAGATTCAGGTCTCGCTGCTGTTCCTCGTCGGCATCGCGATGCTGATCTTCTTCATCGTTTCCTACTTCTCGATCTCGATCCACGACCAGCTCGGCCAGTACAGCAACTACGCGCTCGGCGGCTCGCTCGCGCTCGCGCTGTTCGCGGTCGGCGGCGGTTTCATCGTGTGGGCCAAGAAGCTGCTGCCGCACGACAAGGTGGTTCAGGACCGTCACGACTTCTTCTCCCCCGAGGCGGAGGAGATCGAAGCGGAGAACACGTTCCTCGCCGGCGTCGACGACATGGGGCTGGGTCGCTTCAAGCTCCTGCGGCGTACGTTGCTCGGGGCGCTCGCGCTGTTCCCGCTGCCGCTGGTCGTCATGCTGCGCGACCTCGGTCCGCTGCCCGGCGACAGCCTGCTCGTGACCGGCTGGGCGAAGGGCAAGCGCCTCGTCGACCTCGACACGAAGCTCCCGGTCAAGCTCGGCTCGCTCGAGATCGGCGGCATCCAGACGGTCATGCCGGAGGGGTTCACCGACGTCGACGACTTCGCACTGGCGCCCACGATGCTGATCCGCTTCGGGCCGCACGAGATCCTGTCGCAGAAGGAAGCCGACTGGGGCTACGAAGGCCACGTGGCGTACTCGAAGATCTGCACGCACGCCGGTTGCCCGATCAGCCTCTACGAGCAGCAGACCCACCATCTGCTCTGCCCCTGCCACCAGTCGACCTTCGACATGTCGCGTGACGCGAAGGTGATCTTCGGCCCGGCCGCACGCCCGTTGCCGCAGCTGAAGATCACCGTCGACGCCGAGGGGTACTTCATCGCCGAGGGCAACTACTCACAAGCGGTCGGGCCGAGCTTCTGGGAGCGCCGATAATGACGACCAAGAAGCGTGACGACGCCACCCCTGAGCCGACCCGCCCGGAGAACCAGGGGCCGGCGGAGAAGGCGACTCGCGGGGCGCTGAAGTACGCCGACGACCACTTCGGGTCTGCCAACTTCCTCAAGCGCAGCATGGACAAGGTCTTTCCGGACCACTGGTCGTTCATGTTGGGCGAGATCGCCCTCTACAGCTTCGTCATCCTGCTGCTGTCCGGCGTCTACCTGACGTTGTTCTTCCACGCCAGCCAGCAGAACGTCGTCTACAACGGCAGCTACCAGCCGCTGCGCGGCGTACAGATGACGGAGGCCTACGCCTCGACGCTGCACATCTCCTTCGACGTCCGCGGCGGTCTGCTGATGCGGCAGATCCACCACTGGGCGGCGCTGCTGTTCGTGACCTCGATCGTCGTGCACATGTTCCGGGTGTTCTTCACCGGTGCCTACAAGAAGCCGCGCACGATCAACTGGCACATCGGCACGATCCTGATGATCCTCGGCATCCTCGAGGGCTTCTGCGGCTACTCACTGCCCGACGACCTGCTGTCCGGCACCGGCCTTCGCATCGCGTACTCGGTAGCGGAGTCGATCCCGGTCGTCGGAACGTACGTCTGCTACTTCCTGTTCGGCGCGAAGTACCCGGGCACGGACATCATCTCGCGGTTGTTCATCATCCACGTCCTGCTGATCCCGGGCATCCTGCTCGCTCTGATCAGCGCGCACATGATGATCCTCTGGCACCAGAAGCACACCGACTTCCCGGGGCCGGGCAAGACCGAAGACAACGTGATCGGCACGAAGTTCTACCCGGGCTTCTTCCTGAAGACCAACGGCTTCTTCTTCATGGTCTTCGGCATGATCACCGCCCTCGCGGCGTTCGCCCAGATCAACCCGGTGTGGCTGTACGGCCCCTACAACGCGGGCCAGGTGTCGGCAGGCTCACAGCCCGACTGGTACATCCTGTTCCTCGAGGGTTCGCTGCGCATGATGCCGAACTGGGAGACGCACATCTGGCATCACACGATCAGCTGGAACATCCTGATCCCCGGCGTGATCATCCCCGGGATCATGTTCAACCTGCTGGCGTTGTATCCGAACATCGAGGCCTGGGTCACCAAGGACCACGGCTATCACAACCTGCTCGACCGGCCGCGCGACGTACCGGTGCGTACGGCGCTCGGCGTGATGTCGCTGACCTTCTACCTGGTGCTGGTGGCGGCGGGCGCGAACGACATCCTCGCCAACACCTTCCATTGGTCGCTGCAGGCCACGACCTGGGTGCTGCGCGTGCTGTTGATCGTGTTGCCGCCGATCGCGTTCAAGGCGACCAAGCGGATCTGTCTCGGGCTGCAGCATCACGACGAGGCGATGCTGCATCACGGCGTGGAGACCGGCATCATTCGTAGGCTGCCGTCCGGTGCCTACATCGAGGTCGAGGAGCCGCTGCCGGCGAAGAAGGCGGAGACGCTCGCCAAGCAGATCGGCTACCACGGCCACGACGACCACCACGCGATCGAGGCGGGCAGCAACGGTCACGCCGCCAACGGTCACGTCGACGAGGCGTCGAACGGCATCAAGCGGCCGGTGGCGATCGCGGAGAAGGTCCAGAGCAAGCTGGCGGCCTTCTGGGACGAGCCCCGCGAGACGGTGCCCGACACCCAGCCACACCCCGAGGACTGAGCCGTCTTCGGTTTGTGAAGCCTCTGACGTAGCCCGCTACGTCAGAGGCTTCACAAACCGGAGCTCAGAGCAGGAACGTGAACAGGGGCGATCCTGGCGGGACCCGCTCGATGGTGAGCGGACTCGCGTCCATCCGGTCGAGCAACGCCGGCAAGTCTTCGGCGTCTTCGAGCTCGATGCCGACCAGCGCGGGCCCGGTCTCCCGGTTGTTCTTCTTCACGTACTCGAACAGCACGATGTCCTCGCCCTGGGCGAGCACGTCGTTGAGGAAGTGGCGCAGCGCTCCCGGCTCCTGGGGGAACGTGACGAGGAAGTAGTGCCGGATCCCCTCGTGCAGAAGTGAGCGCTCGACGACCTCGCCGTACCGGCTCACGTCGTTGTTGCCCCCGGACACCACACACACCACCGGACCGCTCGGCGTGTGGCCGAGGTAGCGGCGCGCAGCGGCGCTCGCCAGGGCGCCGGCAGGCTCGGCGATGATCCCTTCGGTCTGGTACAGGTCGAGCATCTCGGTGCAGACCGCGCCTTCGGGTACGACGACGATCTCGTCGACCAGATCCCGCACGATCGCGAAGGCCGCGGCGCCGACCTCTCGCACGGCGGCGCCGTCGACGAAGGTGTCCATCGCGGGCAGCGGCACCGGGCCGCCGGCGGCCAGTGCGGCGGTCATGCTGGCCGCACCTGCGGGTTCGGCGCCGACGATGCGGGTCGTCGGAAGGTGTTCACGCAGCCACAACGCCATGCCGGCGATCAGTCCCCCGCCTCCGACCGGGATGACCACCGTGTCGATCGGCGATCCGATCTCGGCAGCGAGGTCCACCGCGACGCTGCCCTGCCCGGCGATGGTGAGCGGGTCGCCGAACGCGTGGATCACCACGGCGCCGGTCCTCGCCGCCTCGGCTGCCGCGGTCGCGCCCGCGTCGTCGTACGTGCTGCCGGAAATCACCTGCTCGACCCACGGGCCACCGATGGCCGCGATCCGCTGCCGCTTCTGCCTCGGCGTACTCGCCGGCAGGAACACCCGGCCCTTGATCTGCAGGGCGGCGCAGGCAAACGCGACGCCCTGCGCGTGGTTGCCCGCGCTGGCACACACGACGCCGTGGGCGCGCTCCTCGTCGCTGAGGGCCACGATCGCGTTGTACGCGCCGCGCACCTTGTAGGAGCGGCAGAGCTGGAGGTCTTCACGCTTGAGCAGGACCGGTACGCCGAGCAGGTCACTGAGCCGGTCGCTGCGCTCGACCGCGGTACGACGCACGATGCCGTCCAGCCGCTGCGCCGCCGCCACCACGTCGGCAGCGGTCGGTCCGGCGATCACCGGATGACGCTAGCCCGGACCGAATGGGCGATGCTCGAAGCGTGAAGCTCAAGCTCGACCTCCACGACATCTACAACCACGGGACCGAGATCGACCGGGCGCTGGAAGGGATCATCGCCGAGGCGGTCGCGAAGAAGGCCAAGCTCGTCGAGATCATCCCGGGCAAGGGCTCCGGGCAGCTGAAGAAGCACGTGCTGCGCTTCCTCGACCGCAAGGACATCAAGGCCCTCTACCACCGGGTCGAGAAGGACTCCGACAACTTCGGACGGGTCTTCGTCCATTTCCGCTGGAAGTAGCTGGAGAGCTGCCAGCCAACCGGTTGCGTGGGCGAAGCGTCTGAACGCATGATGAAGCACCCTCCTCGTGACTTCCCCCACGGCTCGGCGGATCGGCACATGCGAACGAACACTCACGCGCACTGGCGCGGGCTCGACGGCCTGCGCGCCATCGCGGTCGCCGCCGTCGTGATCTACCACTTCTCGCCGATGACGCTGCCCGGCGGATACATCGGCGTGGACATCTTCTTCGTGATCAGCGGCTACCTGATCACCCGGCTGATCACCGAGGAGTTCGTACGACGGCACCGCCTCGACGCGCCCGCGTTCTACCTGCGCCGCGCCCGGCGGCTGCTCCCCGCGCTCGCCATCGTGCTGGCCGCGGTCGGGGCGAGCTCGCTGATCTGGCGCGACCAGCTCGCCACCGTGCGGCCGGGCATCGTCTTCTCCGCGCTGTTCAGCGCGAACTGGTGGCTTGCCTTCGCCCACCAGCCGTACTTCGTCGCGACCGGCCGGCCCACGATGCTGCAGCACCTGTGGTCACTCGGCGTCGAGGAGCAGTTCTACCTGTTCTGGCCGTTGATCGTCGCTGCGACTCTCGGCGCGAGCCGCCGCCGGCTGATCCGTCAGGGCCGCGATCCGCGGACCGAGGTGCACCGGCTCGTCGCGCCCCTGGCCGTCGTCGCGGTGACGCTCGCGCTGGCGTCCACCGGGCTGACCTGGCTGCTCGCCGACCGGTCGAACGTGCCCTACGGCAGCGACGGCTCGACGCTCTACTACGGCACCGACACCCACGCGATGGGCCTGCTGCTGGGCGCTGCGCTCGGTGCGTGGGCGGTGGGCCGAGCGGCAGCCGCCGTGCCGCGGCGTACCGTGCCTGCACCGCTGGCGGAGCTCGCCGGCCTCGCCGCGCTGACCGGCGTGGTCGTCCTCACCCACGGCTACGGCCCGTACTCGCACTCGCTCTACCGCGGCGGTTTCCTGGTCGTGGCCGCCCTCGTGGCCGTGGTCGTCGCGGCGGTGACGACGACCGCGAGCCGGCTCGGCGCGGTGCTCGACTCTCGGCCACTGCGCTGGATCGGTGTCCGCTCGTACAGCATCTACCTCTGGCACTGGCCGATCGCCGTGGTGAGCCGGCCCGGCCTCGACACCTCGATGCCGACCTGGCTCGACCAGCTGCTGCGCGTCGCGCTGACCCTCGCACTGTCGGATGCGACGTACCGGTACGTCGAGACCCCGGTCCGCCGGCTCGGGTTCGCGGCGGCATGGCGCTTGCTCGTCGGCCGGCTGCGCCGCCTCGCGCCCAACGTGCTGCCTCGGCCCGCGTTCGCCGGCATCACCGCGATGCCGGTGGTCGTGGTCGCCGGGCTGGTGATCGCGCTGCCCGCGCCGCGGCCGGCGGCGGCGCTCACCACGCAGGGCGGCACCCATCTGGTCCTCGACCACCCGTCGGCGGCGAACCCGCCGGTCGGGCCGCGGCTGCACGGGCGGCCCGCGGCCCGCCACATGCCGAAGATCAGCGGGTTCGGCGACTCGGTGATGCTCGACGCCCGCCGGACACTGGCACGCGCATTCGGCGGCGGGACGATCGACGCCGTAGTGGGCCGTCAGCCGGGGCCGATCCTCGACGACGTCATGAAGCAGGCACGCATCCAGGAGCTCAACCCAGTCGTCATCATCCACGCCGGCAACAACGGCCTGATCGATCCCCACCAGCTCGAACGCGTCCTGGCCTACCTCGACGGCCGGGTGTCGAGCGAGGTGCAGGCGGTCCTGGTCCTCAACGACCACCTGGACCCCTACGACCACTCGTGGCAGAACCCCAACAACTCGATGCTGGCGCGGGTGGTGCCTCACTACCGCAAGGCCGTCTTCGTCAACTGGAACAAGATCGCCGGCCAGCACCCGGGGTGGCTGTACTCCGACGACCTGCACCTGAAGCCGCAAGGTGCGACCGCCTACGCCCAGCTGCTGGCGACGACGTACCGGCACTGGGTCGCCACCCACCTGCCGCAACCGGGACCGAGCCCGTCTCCGGCCCAGACGATCACCGCCACGCCGACGCCGACCACCCCCGCAACCCCGGCCACTTCCCCGGCCACTTCCCCGAAGTAGCACACAACCCGCTCCGAAATGCCCGAACTGTCCGATTCGGGCACCTTCTGGCGGCCGGTTGTGTGCTACTTCGAACCGGGGAGAGGGGGTCGGGGCGGCGGGGTCAGTCGTCGGTCGGGCGGCGGCGTAGCGCCTTCGTCGAGCCGCGGTGCTTCTTCGCCTCGATCCGCCGTTGCGTGGCCGCCTTCGTCGGCTTGGTGGGCCGCCGCGGGGCCGGTGGTGGGGCCACCGCGTCGGCCAGCAACGCGGCCAGCCGAGCCATGGCCGCCTCGCGGTTGCGCAGCTGGGAGCGTTCGGTCTGGTTCACGACGGTGAGTACGCCGTCGACCAGTCGGCCGTCGAGTCGGTCCAGAGCGCGCCGCCGGTACGTCGCGCCCAGCGACGGCGAGGTGGCCACGTCGAAGGACAGCTCGACGCGGCTGTCGCTGGTGTTCACCGACTGCCCGCCCGGCCCGGACGACCGCGAGAAGCGCCACGACAGCTCGGCCGCGGGAATGGTCAGGCGCGCATTGACCCGCAGATCCTCGACCACCGGCCCATTCTCCCGCGCCACACCCGTTACGCCGAACGGGTTGATCATGCCCATCCACGCTCAAGTGTGGGACGATCTACGTCGAAATCACACTTGTGTCATTCACCGCGACCGAATCACCGCTGGGGGCCACCGTGTCGACTTCCCCGGTCATGCGGCTGCTCGCGGACGGGATTCCGCTGAGCCTGATCTGCGACCTGGTGAGCACCCTCGAGCCGGACTCGATCGCGATCAACAGTGTGGAGCGTCCCAGCGGTGACCCGATCTGGCACGACGCCGTCTCGGACGTCGTCGTCGCCTGGCGGCAAGCCGCCGGAGACTGATCGTCAGGCAGCTTCGTCGGAGTAGTACTCGAACAGCATCGAGCCCACTGCCGGTACGGCGAACGCGGCGCCAAGGAAGACCATCCACCAGCCGAAGACCACGCCGGCGAAGATCACGGCGGCCGAGCCGGCGCACCACAGTGGCGCCCAGCTGTACGGGCTGAAGAAGCCCATCTCCCCCGCGCCGTCGGCGATCTCGGCGTCGTCCATGTCCTCCCAGCGCTGGTCGATGCGCCGGCCGGTCATGAACATGTACGTCGACACGAGCGCGCCGAGGCAGACCCCGAGCGCCAGCGCCGTGGTGCCGGTGGGGTCGTAGGAGGTGAACCAGTAGACGAGGTCAGCGCCGGCCAGGAAGACCGCGATGAACCCGAAGAGGTAAGCCTCGACCTTCATCGCTACGCCTCAACCTCGATCGGGAGCGAATGCTGTTCCTGCAAGCCCGCCAGGTGCGGGTAGTGCAGGTCGAACGCCGGCCGCTCGGAGCGGATCCGCGGCACCGACGTGAAGTTGTGCCGCGGTGGCGGACAGGACGTCGCCCACTCCAGCGAGTTGCCGTAGCCCCACGGGTCGTCGCCGACCACCCGCTCGTTCTTACCGACCCAGCTTCGCCAGGCGTTGTACATGAACGGCAGCATCGACAGACCCAGGATGTAGGCGCCGATGGTCGAGACCATGTTCAGCGTCGTCCAGCCGTCTGAGGGCAGGTAGTCGGCGTACCGGCGCGGCATGCCTTCCACACCCAGCCAGTGCTGGACGAGGAAGGTCGTATGGAAGCCGATGAACAGTGTCCAGAAGTGGATCTTGCCGAGCCGCTCGTCGAGCATCGTGCCGGTCATCTTCGGCCACCAGAAGTAGAAGCCGGAGAACATCGCGAACACGACGGTGCCGAACAGCACGTAGTGGAAGTGGGCGACCACGAAGTAGGAGTCCGACACGTGGAAGTCGATCGGCGGTGCCGCCAGCATGACGCCGGTCAGGCCGCCCAGCAGGAACGTGATCAGGAACCCGATCGCGAACAGCATCGCGGTGTCGAAGGAGATCGCGCCGCGCCACATCGTGCCGATCCAGTTGAAGAACTTCACACCGGTCGGTACGGCGATCAGGAAGCTCAGCAGCGAGAAGAACGGCAGCAGCACCGCGCCGGTGGCGAACATGTGGTGCGCCCAGACGGTGATCGACAGGCCGGAGATCGAGATCGTCGCGAAGACCAGGCCCTTGTAGCCGAACAGCGGCTTGCGGCTGAAAACCGGGATGACCTCGGAGATGATGCCGAAGAACGGCAACGCGACGATGTAGACCTCGGGATGGCCGAAGAACCAGAACAGGTGCTGCCACAGGACCGCGCCACCGTTGTTCGAGTCGAACACGTGGGCGCCGAACTTGCGGTCGGCCTCCAGGGCGAACAGCGCCGCGGCGAGGACCGGGAACGCGACCAGCACCAGGATCGAGGTGAACAGGATGTTCCAGGTGAAGATCGGCATCCGGAACATCGTCATGCCGGGCGCGCGCAGGCAGATGATCGTGGTGACGAAGTTGACGCCGCCGAGGATCGTGCCGAACCCGGACAGCGCCAGGCCCATGATCCACAGGTCAGCACCCGGTCCGGGTGAGTGCAGCGCGTTGGACAGCGGCGCGTAGGCGAACCAGCCGAAGTCGGCGGCGCCGTTGGGGGTCAGGAAGCCCGACATCATGATCAGGCCGCCGAACAGGAACAGCCAGTAGCTGAACATGTTCAGGCGCGGGAAGGCGACGTCCGGCGCGCCGATCTGCAGCGGCATGATCACGTTGGCGAACCCGACGAACAGCGGGGTCGCGAAGAACAGCAGCATGATCGTGCCGTGCATCGTGAACATCTGGTCGTAGGTCTCAGCGCTGAACAGCTGCTGGCCCGGCCGGGCGAGCTCGGTCCGCATGAGCTCGGCCATGATGCCGCCGATGAGGAAGAACACGAACGACGTCGACAGGTAGAGCAGGCCGATGACCTTGTGGTCGGTGCTGGTGATCCAGCGCACGATCCGGCTGCCGGGTACGACGTGGACGCGCGCCGGCCGCTGCCGCTCGACCAGGGGCCGCGTGGGTTCGACGACGGTCACGAGAGGTAACCCCCTGTCTTCGGCCCGGTGGTCGGCCCGTTGTAGATCGTGTACTCGTCGTTGGTACCCGCTGCGGCCTCGGCTTTCGCCTTCGCCAGCCAAGCGGCGTACGCCGTCGGCGTCACCGCCTTGACCGTGAACAGCATGCGGTCATGGTCGATACCGCAGAACTCGGCGCATCGGCCCTGGAACGTGCCGGTCGAGGTCACGGTGACCGAGAACTCGTTGGGGTGACCCGGGATGACGTCGCGCTTGAACAGGAACGGGACCACCCAGAACGAGTGGATGACGTCGGGAGAGGTCAGGTAGAAGTTGATCGGCGTGTCCGTCGGGACCACCATCTGCGGCGGGTCGCCCGGTCGCCCGGTGATCGACAGGCCGTCCTCGAGGTAGTTGAACTGCCAGGACCACTGGAACCCGACGACGCCCATCTGGAGGGTGTTGGCGGCGTGCGAGACCTTGTCTTCCTTGTTCTCGTTGATGGCCGTGAAATAGAACAAAACGGACACCACGACGATCGGGATGAACGTGTACATGACCTCGATCGGCAGGTTGTAGCGCACCTGGCGAGGCATCTGGTCCGGCGTACGGCGGCGGAACGCCACGCACGCCACGACGATCATCGCGAGCACGATGCCGCCGACGACCGCCGAGGCGATCAGCGCGCCCTGCCACAGGTGCAGCGCGTCACGGCCCTGCTTGGTGACCGGCTGCGGCCAGCCGCCGCGTTCCCACTTGGCGGCCTCTCCGGTACATCCCGAAGCCAGCAGCATCACAGCAGGGATCAGGGCAACGCGGGCTACCCGGGCGAAGCGTCGGAGCACCCGCCAAACCTAACGCAGCGCCTCCGCGCGGCTGCGCGTGGGGGCGGCGTGTCTTGCGTTGCGGCCGGTTACAGCTTCGCGGCGATCTCGGCGGCGGCGTCTGCGCCGTACGCCGCCTCGAGCCGGGAACGCGCAGCCGCGGCGTCGAGGGTGTACTCCTGCGGCCCGACGCTTTCCAGGCACAGGGTGGCCAGCAGCGATCCCAGCTGGGCGCTGCGCTCGAAGCTGAGCTCCCAGGAGCGGCCTGCCAGAAACCCCGCCCGGAAGGCGTCCCCGACGCCGGTCGGGTCGACGATGGCCGCCGCGGGCACCACGGCCACGCGCAGCTCGTCGCGGCCGTGCTGCTCGATGCGCACCCCTTCGGCGCCCTGCGTGGTCACCCGGGTGCCGACTGCGGCGAGCACCTGCTCGGCCGACATGCCGGTCTTGGTCTCCAGCAGCGCGGCCTCGTAGGCGTTGCAGAACAGCATCTGCGCGCCGTCGAGCAGCGCCGAGATCTGCGCGCCGTCCAGCGAGGCGAGCTGCTGGGACGGGTCCGCGGCGAACGGCACGCCGTGCTCACGGCAGTACGCCGAATGGGCGAGCATCGCGTCGGGCGAGTTCGGGCTGATCAGGACCAGGTCCAGCGGGCCGACGCTGCCGAGATCGATCTCGGCGGACTCGCTCATCGCCCCGGGGTAGAACGACGCGATCTGGTTCTGGTCCTGGTCGGTCGTGCACACGAACCGGCCGGTACGACGGGTCGCCGAGACCCGGACGCCGGCGGTGTCCACGCCGTGGCGCTCCAGCCAAGCCTGGTAGTCGGCGAAGTCGTCCCCGACCGCACCGACGATCACCGGGCGCAGCCCGAGGACGCCCAATCCGAAGCAGATGTTGCCCGCGACCCCGCCGCGGCGTACCTCGAGGTCGTCGACGAGGAACGAGACCGAGATCGACGCCAGCTGGTCAGGCAGGATCTGCTCGGCGAACCTGCCGGCGTAGGTCATCAGGTGGTCGGTGGCGATGGATCCGCTGACGGCGATGCGCATGGTGGGCCAAACTACCGACCAGTAAGGCTTTTGCTACTCACGGGTCACCCTTACGGTCCGGGTCATGACGCCCCGTCACGCCGCCCTCGAAGCGGGTACCGGCACTCTGGCCGACCTGATCGCTGACGCGCGGGCGATCCCCGCCGCGGCGTACGGGGTGTCCAAGTCAGCGACGAAGCAGGTCATCGACCTCACCGCGCCCGCCCGCGCATGGGTGGTCGCGATCCCCGACGCGGCAGCAACAGCCTTCGCCGACTACCTGACCTAACCCAGCAACGCTCCATTGCTGGGGAATCTGCCCAGCAACGGGCCATCGCCTGGGCGAAAGCCACAGCAACGGAGCGTTGCTGGGTGGGAGGCCTCGGTGGGAGGGCTCAGCTGAAGGAGTCGCCGCAGGCACACGAGCCTGTGGCGTTGGGGTTGTCGATCGTGAAGCCCTGCTTCTCGATCGTGTCGACGAAGTCGATGGTTGCGCCGGAGAGGTACGGGACGCTCATCCGGTCCACGACGACCTTCACACCGCCGAAGTCGTTGAAGGTGTCGCCCTCGAGCGTGCGCTCGTCGAAGAACAACTGGTAGCGCAGCCCCGAGCAGCCACCCGGTTGCACCGCGATCCGCAGCGCGAGGTCGTCACGGCCCTCCTGCTCGAGCAGGTTCTTCACCTTCACGGCAGCCGTCTCGGTGAGTACGACGGACTCAGTGGTGGTCTCGGCGCTGTCCTGGACGGTCATCGGATGATCGCTCCTCGAGTTCTTCGGTGTCCCCATGGTACGCAACCACGCTCACCTCGGCAGTGTTCCCGCGCCAGATCGCCGAACCCCGGCGCGGTCAGCGGCTCCAGGCGCGCGCAACCGCGGCCCCGAGCATCCGTACGCCGGCCGCGCCGGCTGCCAGCGCGGCCTCCGCGGAGCCGACCAGGTCGGCCACCGACCAGACCTCGTCGAAGCCGTTGGCCGACGAGTCCCGCTTCCCGACCTGCGCCTGGCCCGCAGCGACGACACAGGGCACTCCTGCCGCCTGCGCCCGTTGCGCCACTGCGGCAGCCACCTTGCCGCGCAGCGAGGTCGCGTCGAAGCGTCCTTCACCGGTCACCACCAGGTCGGCGCCGTCGATCGCGTCCGAGAGCCCGACGTGCGTCATCACCAGGTCCGCCCCCGACTCCCGCTCCGCGCCGAGCGCGAACAGCCCGAAACCGAGGCCGCCCGCGGCGCCCGCGCCCGGACGGTCACGCAGGCCCGCCTGGCCGACCAGCGGCTCGACGGCGTCCGCCCAGCGCTCGAGCGCCGCGTCGAGTGACATCACCGCAGCCTGGTCCGCACCCTTCTGCGGCCCGTAGACCGCCGTCGCGCCGTGCAGGCCGAGCAACGGGTTGTCGACGTCGGTCGCCGCGACCAGCCGCACGCCGAGATC